>NZ_JBHMDO010000001.1:0-71762 GCF_042431225.1 Paenibacillus aurantiacus
CGTTCGTCCTGAGCCAGGATCAAACTCTCCATAAAAGACAAATTGGTTTGCCGTAACCGGAGGTTACGAGCAGCATTTTGTCGAGAAGTGCTTGTTTAGCTCATTACTTCACTAGCTTTGACATATCGCTCATTGTTCAGTTTTCAAGGAACAAGTTGTTTCTTTTGTCGTTGTCGTCCGTGTTGCTCAGCGGCGACTTTTATAAGATACCATAGACCGTTAGGCGATTGCAACCCTTTTTTTCGAAATTAAATTATATCAGCTCTTCGAATTAAAAAAAGGTAGGAAATCCGCTGGATTCCCTACCTTGTCATATCGTTATTCACTCGCACGATCGCGCATATGCGGGAACAGCAGCACATCGCGAATCGACGGAGCATTGGTCAGCAGCATGACCAGACGGTCGATACCGATGCCAAGACCGCCTGTAGGCGGCATGCCGTATTCCAGCGCGCGGATGAAATCTTCGTCCATCTCATGCGCCTCGTCGTTACCATGCTCGCGCTCGAGCAACTGTGCTTCGAAACGCTGACGCTGGTCGATCGGATCATTGAGCTCCGTAAAGGCGTTGGCATGTTCACGCGCTACAATAAACAGCTCGAACCGGTCAGTGAAACGCGGATCCTGATCGTTCTTCTTCGCGAGCGGGGAGATCTCCACCGGATGTCCCGTTACGAAGGTAGGCTGAATCAACGTAGGTTCGCCGAATTCTTCGAAGAACGCGTTCAGAATATGGCCCGTCGTCCAATGCGGTTCTACTTTAACGTTATGTGACTTCGCCGCTGCATGGGCTTCTTCGTTCGTGATCTGCGCGCCGAAATCAACACCCGTCAATTCCTTCACGAGGTCTACCATAGAGACGCGGCGCCACGACGGCGTCAGATCGACTTCATGTCCTTGGTACGTAATCTTGGTCGTGCCCAGCACCTCTTGGGCGATATGCGCCACCATCGCTTCCGTCAGCGCCATGATGTCTTTGTAGTCGGCATAAGCTTCATACAGCTCGATCATCGTGAACTCCGGATTGTGACGCGTGGAGATGCCTTCATTCCGATATACGCGGCCAATCTCGTACACCTTCTCCATGCCGCCTACGATCAGACGCTTCAAGTGAAGCTCGATCGCGATACGCATGTACAGCTGCATATCGAGCGCGTTGTGGTGCGTAATGAACGGACGCGCCGCTGCGCCGCCTGCGATGGAATGCAGCGTCGGCGTCTCGACTTCCAAATAACCGCGCGAATCCAGGTAGCGGCGCATCGATTGAATAATGCGCGAGCGCGTAATAAACGTCTGCTGCACGTCCGGATTCATAATCAAATCGACGTAACGCTGCCGGTAACGAAGCTCGACATCCTTCAGCCCGTGATACTTCTCAGGCAGGGGGAGCAGCGATTTGGACAGGACAACGACTTCCTTCGCCTTTACGGACGTCTCGCCGGTGTTCGTCTTGAACACGACGCCGCGCACGCCAATAATGTCGCCAAGGTCGAGCAGATCCAGCGCTTCGTACTGCGCTTCCGGAACCGTGTCTTTGCGCGCGTAGATTTGAATTTTGCCGCTGAGGTCCTGGATGTGCGCGAAGCTGGCTTTGCCCATGCCGCGCTTCTGCATGATGCGGCCGGCCAGCGTAACTTCGTTAGCTTGCTCCTCAAGCTCTTCCTTGGACGTGTTCTCATACGCCTCGAGAATGTCCTTCGCTTGATGCGTGCGTTCGAATTTGCCGCCGAACGGGTCAATGCCAAGCCCGCGCAGCTGGTCCAGTTTGTCTCTGCGAATTTGCAGCAGCTCGCTTAATTCTTGCTCTTGCGTTTGATGCTCCACTACCTTCATCTCCTAACGTAATCTGCGAAGCCCCTAACCAGGCTTCAGTTATATGGCTCTCATAAGTTTAACCGATAATAGATGAAAAAGCTTCCCTAGGAAGCTTTCCATGTGATAGGCCCAATGTTACTTTTTGTTAATGTCGACAATTTTATATTGAATGACGCCCGCAGGTACGCTAACTTCGACGATCGTGCCTTTCTTCTTGCCCAGGATCGCCTTGCCGACAGGGCTCTCGTTGGAAATCCGGTTCTGCGAAGGATCGGATTCCGCCGTGCCGACGATCGTATACTCCATCGTGTCGCCGAACTCGATATCTTCCACAGTAACAGTGGAACCGATGCTTACGGTATCAATATCAATCTCGTCGTTGTTAATAATGCGCGCGTTGCGGAGCATCTTCTCCAGCGTGATAATGCGGCCTTCAATGAACGCCTGCTCGTTCTTCGCGTCTTCGTACTCCGAGTTCTCGCTAATATCGCCATAGCCGATGGCGATCTTGATCCGCTCGGCGACTTCGCGGCGCTTGACCGATTTCAGGTTCTCCAGCTCTTCCTCCAGCTTCTTCAGGCCGTCCTGCGTGAGGATGATCTCTTTATCGCTCATTAGAAATTCTCCTGTCATGTGAAAATTGGTTAACGGGGTGCGCGGACCTTAAGGCCACGTCACTATATGACACGTATCTCTTGATGACACTCTTACCGAATAATCTGCCGGTTGGAACCTGTTTCCATCCTATGCATAGCGATTATTGAAAGATTATATTGCAATATTGGACCAAATGTCAACGAAAGCCAACCGCCCGTTGAAAACGCTTCACTTGTATGTAGAAGAAAAGGCCGGTGCAAGCAAAGCCAGCAAACCGACCACACGAATCTTCAATTCTAAGCCCGCGGAATCCAGACCGGCTCTTCGCCTTGCCACGTGAGCCCTTACCCGCTATAGGCGGCCTCTCCCGCTTCGACTGGAGCCGACGGCGCGGGTCTGTCGCTATCCTCGCCGAGAGAGAGAATGTATTGCTCCAGGAGGGACACCATCTTGTCACGGCTGGTCTCTTCCATGATGTTGTCCTTCACGCGTGCCGCGCCAGGCAAGCCCTTCAAGTACCAGGCCAGATGTTTGCGCATCTCGCGAACCGCGACCGCTTCGCCCCTAAGAGCCGCCAACCGGTCCATATGCAAAATCGCGACTTCCATCTTCTCACGCGGCGTCGGATCGCCGAGCAGCTCGCCCGTACCGAGGTACTGAACGGTTCTATACAGCATCCATGGATTGCCAAGCGCCCCACGTCCGATCATGACGCCATCGACGCCCGTATGCTCGAGCATGCGCTTCGCGTCTTCTGGCGTGACCACATCGCCATTGCCAATAACGGGGATGGATACAGCCTGCTTAACATCTCTTATAATATCCCAGTTCGCCTTGCCGGTATACAGCTGCTCCCGCGTACGACCATGCACGCTTACCGCACTGCCGCCGGCGCGTTCGACCGCTTGGGCGTTCTCGATCGCGTAGATGTGCTCGCTGTCCCAGCCAATCCGCATCTTGACGGTGACGGGTTTATCGACCGCGTCGACGACGGCGGACACCATCTCATAAATTTTGTTCGGATCAAGCAGCCAACGCGCGCCCGCGTCGCACTTGGTTACTTTCGGCACCGGGCAACCCATGTTGATGTCGATAATATCCGCGTTCGTCTGTTTGTCGACGACCTTCGCCGCTTCCACCAGCGTCTCCCTGTCTCCGCCGAAAATCTGCAGGCTCAGCGGCTTCTCCCGCTCGTCGACGTACAGCATCTCTAGCGTTCTCTTGTTCCCGTGCAAAATGGCCTTGTCGCTAACCATCTCCGCGCATACCAGACCGGTACCGAATTCCTTGGCAATCAGTCGAAAAGCCGGATTGCACACGCCTGCCATCGGTGCCAGCACGACCTTGTTCTTCATCTCGATGTTCCCGATTTTGAGCATGCCGCTCCTCGCTCCTTCCATCCTGCGTGCCTTCGGCCCGCTTCTGTGTTGATTAACTTCCTTGCGTTCGTATCGTCCGTCGTCATTGATTGGTCAATTCGTCATAGCTGATACCGAGCGTGCTCGAGATTTTCTCCAGCAGCTTCGGATCCGGTTTGCGCGTCCCCCGCTCCAATGAGCCGAGCACCGCCACCGAGACGTCGAGCCGTTCCGCGAGTTCCTGCTGCGTGTAACCCTTCAGCTTTCTAAAGGCGCGGACGCGTTGTGCCAGTTGATCGTATTCCATAACGCGATGCCTTCCCCTCCATCCTGTAGAGCCCGCTGGGCCTCCCCATCGACCCGAGTAAATAACTCATGATCGGGTGTAATTACGTCGCGAAGCGGCACCAATACGAAAGCGCGCTCCAACATACGCGGGTGAGGCAGCGTTAATTCCTGTTCGTCCATTCGAACATCGTCGTACAACAATAAATCCAAATCGATCGTACGCGGTCCCCAGCGGATATCCCGCTTCCGGCCAAGGTCGGCCTCGATGGCCAACATCCCGCGAAGCAGCGCAACCGGCTCTAGCGAGGTAGACAGCGCCGCAGCCATATTGAGAAAAGGCGGTTGGTCCGTATATCCCACCGGATCGGTCTCGTAGAGACCCGATACGCGCAGCACATCGATATCCGGCCTATCATTCAATAGATTCAACGCCCGCACGAGAAGCTGATCCCGATTGCCCATATTGGAACCAAGGGCAATGTAGGCGATCGCCGGCTGAGGTTGATTGTCGATCGAAGCCATTAACGTTCCCGCTTTCTGTTCAGTTCTACGGTGACCCCGTCAAAATGAATGTCGAACGGCGGATGTGGCTTCGTTACGCGGACCGTCACTTCATTTATACTAGTATAAGCCTCGAGGAGCTGCGACGCAATGGAACCAGCCAAGGCCTCGATCAGCTTGAACGGCGCACCTTCGACGATCGCTTTGACCCTCGCGTGCAGTTCAGCGTAGTTGACGGTGTAGTCCAAGTCATCGGTCTCGGCCGCCCGGCTAAGGTCAAGCCGCAAATCGAGGTCGACGATGAATTGCTGTCCCAGCTTGTTCTCTTCGGGAAACACGCCGTGATAACCATAAAACCGCATGCCTTTCAGCGACATCAAGTCCATTGTTATTCCCTCCCGTATACGATCGCGTCGGCCATCCGCGCGTTCTGCTTCATCTGGGCCACATCATGCACCCGCATAATCTGACAACCTTGCGCAATGCCCAGCGTAACCGTAGCCGCCGTGCCGAACGCTAATTCATCCACCGGCAGCTGAAGCGTCTCCCGGATGAATTTCTTGCGCGAGGTTCCCAGGAGAACAGGATAACCAAGAGCCGAGAGCCGGTCCAAATGCGCCATAAGTGTCATATTCTCCTCATAGTTCTTCGCGAAGCCGATCCCCGGATCGAGCCAAATGTTCGCCTCCGGAATGCCATGCGTCCGCGCGATTGCCACGCTTTCCTGCAAATCCGCGACAACGTCCGCCACGAAATCGCCGTAGTTCCGGTCATGACGGTTATGGTTCAAAATCACCGGGCAGCCGTATTCCGCGGCAACTTCAGCCATCTTGGGGTCGCCTTTAAGCGCCCATATATCGTTCAAAATATGAGCGCCTGCTTCGATCGCGGCTCGCGCCGTCTCCGCCTTGTACGTATCAATGGAGATCGGCATGCCAGGAAGCGCCTCCCGTACAGCGCGAATGACAGGAAGCACCCGGCTCAGCTCTTCCTCGAGCGGCACAGGTACGAACCCAGGCCGCGTCGATTCGCCACCGATATCAATCATATCCACGCCGTCGTCCGCCATCTTACGCGCGTGCGCGACGGCCGATTCTACCGCTTGAAACCGTCCGCCGTCGGAGAACGAGTCTGGCGTTGCGTTCAGAATGCCCATAATTAGCGTACGGCGGCCGAGCGTAAGCTCCGTTCCGTCTCCAAATTTGTAATGCCGCTCCGGCACTTGCCGTCTAATCCCGCTTGCCGTCAACGTGACCCCACCTTTCCTATATACCGTTCCCGCACTCCGGTAGTTAGTCTGCTGCCGTTTCGGACCGGTAGGTCTGAAGCAGCATCGTCGCTACGGGTCCGGCGGTTCCGCCGCCGACCCGCATCCGCTGGCCGTCGCCTGCGCGCAGCGTGGAAATCGGGACTATCTCCTGAATGGAATTCGTGACCCAGATCTCTTGCGCATGTGTCAGCTCCTCCCAGGTATAATGCCCTTCCCGCACCGAAAAGCCCGCGCCCGTTGCCAATTCCATGACGCGTGCCCGGGTGATGCCCGGCAGTATGCCTGTGTCGATGGATGGCGTATGCACCATGCCGTCTTTCACGAAGAACAGATTACTGACGATGCCTTCCGACAGCCAGCCTTCCCGGGTCAGCATGAGCCCTTCCGCGTTGGCGGCCGCTCCACTCCCCCGCAGTTCACGCTTGGCGAGAATATTATTCATGTAATGCAGCGATTTGAATCGAATCGCGCCTTCCGGGGTATTGCGCCGCGTGCTGAGCAATGCCAGCTCCTTGCCTTCTTCATAAAGCCGCTCGCTCATCTCCGGCAGCGGTTTGACGAGCAGCAGCGCATTGGGCGACTCGTAATCGTGCTGCGGCAGCCCTAGCCCTGCCTCGCCGGCCGTGACGGTAAGTCGTACATAAGCCTCGTCCAAGCTATTGGAGACCATGACGTCGGCAAGCCAAGCTCTCATGACGTCCAGCTCGATTTCATACCGAATCCCTAGCTCCCGGCACCCTTCTGCCAGCCGATCCAAATGCCGCTCCAGCAAGTAGGGACGACCGCCATAGGTACGGAACGTCTCGAATAACCCGACTCCATATAAAAAGCCGTGATCATAGACCGGGATCACGGCTTCCTCCGCATGTATAATGCTTCCGTTCCAACCGATCTTCATCGTACCGCGCCCGCGCGCATACCGAGGAAGTTGCGCAGCAGCGTCAGCCCGTTCTCGGTAATGATCGACTCCGGGTGAAATTGAACGCCTTCGATCGGATATTGTTTGTGGCGAAGACCCATGATCTCGCCCTCGGCGGTCTCCGCCGTGATCTCCAGACAGTCGGGCAGCGTCTCGCGCTTCACGATCAGCGAGTGATATCGCGTCGCCGTGAACGGGGACGGAATGCCCGCGAAGATGGTCTGGCCGTCATGGAAAATCTCCGAGGTCTTGCCATGCATAAGCCGCTCTGCGCGCACGACTTCGCCGCCGAATGCTTGTCCGATCGACTGGTGACCCAGGCATACGCCGAAAATCGGGATTTCGCCCTTAAAACGCTCCAGCAGCGCCAGGCTGATTCCCGCTTCGTTCGGGCTGCACGGGCCCGGCGATATCAGGATATGGTCGGGCGCCAGCGCCGCGATTCCTTCCAAGTCAATCTCATCATTGCGCTTCACCAGAATATCTTGGCCCAGCTCGCCCAAATATTGAACCAGATTGTACGTAAAGGAATCATAGTTGTCGATGACCAAAATCATGCGCTTCGCCCCCTTGAAATGTCCGTCTATCCTTGCCGCTCCCGCCATCCGGGAGAACGGGTCTAACAACGCTTCGTTCTCGCATCAGCGATTGAACGGCACGCCCGCTTCATCCCGACTCGCCCAGCGCTGACTGTACTGAACCGCCTTCCATAGCGCCTTCGCCTTGCTGAGCGATTCGTAGTACTCGCGCTCCGGCACGGAGTCGATTACAATACCCGCCCCTGCTTGAATATGAACGCTGCCGTCTTTCACGGCCATCGTTCGGATAATTATATTAAATTCCATATCGCCGTTATAGTCAATCCAGCCCATGGATCCCGTATACGGTCCGCGTCTTGTCGGCTCCAGCTCCTCGATGATTTCCATCGTGCGAATCTTCGGCGCCCCGGTAATGGTCCCCCCTGGGAAAGTAGCCGCGATGACGTCGTATGCGTCTTTGCCCTCTGCAAGCGTACCCTCGACTTGCGAGACAAGATGCATCACATGGCTGTAGTATTCGATGATCATGAGTTCTTCCACCCGGACCGACCCGTAGGTGGCGATACGGCCGAGGTCGTTGCGCTCCAGGTCGACGAGCATGATGTGCTCCGCCCGCTCCTTCTCGTTCGAGAGCAGTTCGTCCGCCATCCGCCGGTCTTCTTCTTCCGTTCGGCCTCTTCGGCGGGTTCCCGCGATTGGACGCGTGGCCAGTTTGCCATTCACCATCTCCACGAGCAGCTCGGGCGAGCCCGACACCAGCTGAAAATCCGGACACCGCAGCATGCCCATGTACGGCGATGGATTCACCAACCGCAACCACTCATATAGATCTTCCGGGGCCGCGTTCGTGCGCAAGCTCTGCCGCTGCGACAAGTTGACTTGAAAAACGTCGCCCTGGCCGATATAGGCCTGAATCCGTTCAACGGCCTTCTCGAACGCTTCCTTGCGAAATGGCGACGTCAGTCCCTCCATAGCTTCCACGTCGATATGCAGCGTATCTTGACCGATGAATGCTTCTCGTGCGCTTCGCTTCTCCTTCAGCATAGCCGGCTCGGCTTGCCCCGCAGCTCCGATGCCGGTTAGCGCCTGCCAAAGACCGACCATCCGCTCAGCTTGTCCGATCGCGGCCCGATACTGCTTCTCGAGCTCCGCGTCATCGGCACTGCCATTCTCCACGTGCACGGCGCAAAACAGCGTACGGGCCTGATGGTCGACGACCCATAGCTCGTTCATGCGCATAAACAGGTAATCCGGCAGCCCCAGATCATCGGACGCAAACTCCGGCAGACGCTCGATCGTGCGAATAACGTCATAGCTCCAAAAGCCAACGCAGCCGCCGGTCCACTTCGGGCCATCCGTTCTTCTCGGCGTCCGGTAAGGCTGCATCCATTGCCGGACAGCGGCGAGCGGCGGGGCGGTCCAGGTTGTCTTAGCGCCGGTACGTAAATCCAAGGCCTCAACCCGATCGCCTTTCCCGCGGATCACGGCCGCCGGCTGCAGACCTAAATACGTATACCGCCCGTCTTTGCCGCTCTCCAGCACGAAGGCATAGTCGGAGGCTTCCTGCCAAGCTCGCTCCCACGAATCCGGCCTGCCGCTCTCCCCTTCTGGAAGCGGCCAACTACGTACGACAGGCAGCGTCTCGTATCCCGCCTTCCGCCAGCCGCGCCATTCTTCATATGAAGTGACCGTCATGATGCAATCGTCCCCCGATCTTTCGTCTACCGTAATCCGCCCGCAAGAGAGCGCTTCTTGTTGCCTGCTAGTATACCGAATCGCATCTGAAAAGAAAAGGGCCGCAGTCATCTTCTTCGGCCTCGTACGCATAAATAAAAGGGACTCCAAAGGAGCCCCTTGAAACCGCATGCGCGGCGCTATTAGTTCTCGAAGTTGAACAGAGGGGTAGACAGGTAGCGTTCGCCGTTCGAAGGCACGACCGCGATGACACGCTTGCCTTTGCCCAGCTCTTTGGCTACTTTCAGCGCGGCGAAGATCGCGGCGCCCGAGGAGATGCCGACCAGAAGGCCTTCTTCTTTCGCGGAACGGCGAGCCGTCTCGAAAGCTTCCTCGTTGTCTACGGTAATAATTTGGTCGTAGATCTCGCGGTTCAAAATATCCGGGACGAAGTTCGCGCCGATCCCTTGGATCTTGTGCGGGCCGGGATTGCCACCCGACAGAATTGGGGATGCCGTAGGCTCGACCGCTACGATCTTGATGCCCGGGAAGTTCTGCTTCAGCACTTCGCCCGTGCCGCTGATCGTACCGCCCGTACCGATGCCCGCTACGAATGCGTCCAGCTTGCCGTCGAGGGAGTTGATCGCTTCGACGATCTCCGGACCTGTCGTCTCGCGGTGAATCTTCACGTTCGCTTGGTTCTTGAATTGCTGCGGGATAAAGTAGGAAGGATTCTCCTTCTGCAGCTCTTCCGCACGGCGAACCGCGCCGTTCATGCCCTCGGACCCCGGCGTGAGAACAAGCTCAGCGCCGTATGCGCGAAGCAGATTGCGGCGCTCGATGCTCATTGTCTCAGGCATAACGAGAATTGCTTTGTAGCCTTTAGCAGCTGCAACCATCGCAAGGCCGATACCCGTGTTACCGCTGGTAGGTTCGACGATCGTATCGCCTGGCTTGATGCGGCCTTCTTGTTCGGCAACCTCGATCATGCTGATCGCGATGCGGTCTTTGACGCTGGCGCCCGGGTTCTGGAATTCGAGCTTAACGTAGATCTCTGCGCTGTCTTCCGGTACCAGACGGTTCAAGCGAACAAGCGGCGTATCGCCAATGAGTTCGGTTACATTATTCACAATTCTAGCCATGAGAAAATGAGCCTCCTTATTCCGACTAATTCAGTTGGTATTACCTACATCTTAACAATGTTTTACGGGAGTTGTCAATAGGTAGTTTGTGAATCGAGCTAGTAGGAATAACGGCATCCTACCCGCCACGAACGCCGCCCCTACGTGTGGGCGTCCGTATTCGTAGCGGTGGATACCAAGATCTTCGCTTCGTATTTGCGCAGCAGTTTCTCTTCTATAGCCTGCAGCGATTCGGCCTTCTCCAGCGCCAGCTGTCTGCGGGCAGTCGCACGAACCGTCTCCTCGTCCATTGTCTTCTCTTCCCTGCGGTCTTCCAATCGTACGATCGCTTGACCGCCCTCTACCGGAATCGGTCCCGTTACCTCGCCCGGATCTAGGGAAGATGCAGCCAGCAGCACATCCTGCTCGAAAAACGGATCGTCTTGTTCGATCCATCCCAGCTCGCCGCCGCCTGAAGCAGTATCTTGATCGATCGATTCCGACTGTGCCAGCTCACCGAAATCCGCACCCGATTCAAGCCGTCCGAGCAGTTCCCGCGCAGCTTGCTCGCCCTCGGTCACGATCCACGCTAGCCGGAGTTGGATACCGGAAGCAAACTGCGCCTGATGGTCGGCGATATAGCTTTCCAGCTCCTCGTCCGAAATAACGATGTCCCGCGTCGCGATTTTCTCGAGCAGCAGCTTATACTTCGCATCTTCCCGAATTTCTTCCGGCGTCAGCCCGAGGCTCTGCTTCATCTCTTTATAATACTGCTCTTCGCTCTCGTAACCTTCCATCGTCGACTGCAGCTCCTGCGCAAGCTCTGACTCGTCCACGGCCAGGCCGCTTGCGGCGGCTTCCTGGCGAATGGCGGAACGAGCCATTAACGTATGCAGCACGGTATCCCCGTATTGATCCTTAAGCCGACTTTCGAATTCCTGCCATGTAATCGTCTCGTCTCCGACGGTCGCCGCGATCGCGGAGCCCTTCTCCTGCAAGTCGGGATTCTCTTCCTGCTCGCCGCCTTCGTTCTTGCCGCTTCCTTGCGGCGCCAGCACCCGGGTGATGACTACCACCGCGAGCACCACCATACATACGGCCTGAAGCAGCACGATCCGCCTCAGCACCCGGTCTTTCCCCATGATTCGCGCCTCCGACTATTGAATCGGTTTCGGCTTTGCCTGTTCAAGCAAGCGCTCTAGCTGCGGCCGGTCAAATTCATATTTCTCATTGCAAAAATGGCATACGATCTCCGCATGTCCGTCTTCTTCGATGATCGTCTTCAGCTCCTGTTCGCCCAAGCTGATCATCGTCCGCTCGATACGGTCCTGCGAGCATTTGCATTGAAACACGATATTCATCTCATCCATCAAGTTCAGGTCATCGCCGACCAAGAAGCCGAGAATGCCTTCCGGGGTCTCTCCCTGATCGAGCAGCGCGGTGACCGGCGGCATGTTCGCCACGGCACGCTCAAGCCGCGTAATATCGTCATCCGTTACGCCAGGCAGCAGCTGGACGATGAACCCGCCCGCGTTCATGACGCCGTCCGGCCCAACCAGCACGCCAAGGCCAACAACCGAAGGCGTTTGCTCGGAGGAAGCGAAGTAGTAGGTAAAGTCCTCACCCAGCTCGCCCGAAATAATCGGTACGCTGCCGCGATACGGTTCCTTCAGTCCCAGATCTTTAAGTACATGGATAAAGCCGCTCCGGCCCACCGCGCCCGCCACATCCAGCTTGCCTTGGGGATTGCTCGCCAGATGCACCTGCGGATGCTCCGCGTAGCCGCGTACTTCGCCTTTCGCGTTGGCATCAATGACGATCTGCCCCATCGGCCCATCGCCTTTGACCTGAATCGTCAGCTTCTCTTCGCCCTTGAGCATGGCGCCCATCATTGCTCCGGCCGTCGCCGCCCGTCCAAGCGCGGCTGTCGCTGTCGGCATCGATTCGTGACGGGTCTCGAGCTCCCGCACCAGCTCCGTCGTGCGCACGGCAAAGACGCGCAGCTTGCCGCCCCAAGCCGTCCCGCGCACCAGTATATCGTTGTTTGTCTCCACTTGATTCTCTCCTTAATCCTGATTCCGCTCGTAAATAATGCGCAGTCCTTCCAGCGTCAGCAGCGGATCGACCAATTCGATCGTCTCCGACTCGCCAGCGATCAGCTCCGCGAGTCCGCCGGTCGCGATAACGCGAGGACTTACGCCAAATTCCGAACGTATGCGTCTTACAATGCCATCCACTTGTCCGGCGTAGCCAAAAATAATGCCAGCCTGCATCGACGTGACCGGATTGCGCCCGATGACGCTCTTCGGTTTCACCAGCTCGATGCGCGGCAGCTTCGCGGCGCGTTGGTAGAGCGCCTCCGTCGAAATGCCGATACCTGGAACGATGGCTCCTCCTAGATAGTTTCCGCCGTTGTCGATATAATCAAACGTCGTCGCGGTCCCGAAGTCGACCACGATCAGCGGCGTGCCGTATTTCTCGATCCCGGCGACGGAGTTAACGATCCGATCCGCCCCGACTTCCCGCGGATTCTCGTAACGGATGTTGAGCCCCGTCTTGACTCCCGGCCCTACGACGAGCGGCGCCTTATGCAGATATTGCTCGCACAGCTGTTCCAGCGTGCGCATGAGCGGTGGCACAACAGAGGAGATAATGACGCCTTCTACGTCCTTCACGCTCACGCCTGCGATGTGAAACAGATTGTGAATGAGCACGCCGTACTCGTCCACTGTGGCGGAACGGTTCGTGCTGAGCCGCCAATGGTGCAGCAGCGTCTTCTTATCATAAATACCAAGCACGATATTCGTGTTACCTACATCTACAACCAGTATCACTAGCCTTGGCCTCCCTTTTTCTCGTTCAGGTCCAGACTGATGTCGAGCGACTGGAACGAATAGGTGAGCGCGCCGACCGAAATGACATCCACGCCCGTCTCGGCGATACCGCGAATCGTCGTCAGGTTCACGCCTCCTGATGCTTCTACAATAACATGAGGCGAATGCGCTTTAATACGGGAGACGGCTTCGCGCATGAGATCCGGCTTCATATTATCCAGCATGATGATATCGGCGCCGCATGCAAGCGCTTCTTCCACCTGCGCGATCGACTCCGTCTCCACTTCGATCTTCATCGTATGGGGAATTTGCCGGCGTGCGGATTCGACCGCTTCGCGGATACCGCCCGCACCTTTAATATGATTATCCTTGATCATGACCGCGTCATAGAGACCGAACCGGTGGTTCGCGCCGCCGCCGACGCGCACGGCATACTTCTCCAGCAGCCGATGGCCCGGCGTCGTCTTGCGCGTATCGACCAAGCGTGTCGGAAGCCCGCCCAACGCATCCACGTAGCTGCGCGTCTTGGTCGCGATGCCGGACAACCGCTGCATCAGGTTCAACGCCAGGCGTTCCCCGGTCAAAATACTGTGCGTGCTGCCTTCCACTTCGATGATGATCTTCCCGCGCTCGACTCTCTCTCCATCCGATACGCGAGGATGGAAAACCAGCGTAGGATCGACCGTATCGAATACGAGCCGCGCAACCGGAATGCCGGCGATGATCCCGTCATCCTTCATATGTATAACTGCCTTGGCTTGACGTCCTGCAGGAATCGTCGACCAGCTGGAGACATCCCCCGCGCCGACATCCTCCGCCAGCCAAGCTTTAATCTGCTGCCGCAGCGCGTCGGCATTGCCGCCGATCGCGGACAAGTCGCTATTGATCATGCCGCTCCGACACTCCTTTCGATAACCCGTGCTCCCGGTGAAGCAGTGTATGGGTACGCCACACCTGATCGTCGCGTTCCGGGAAATCTTCCCGGTAATGCGCGCCCCTGCTCTCTTCCCGCGCAGCCGCTGCTTCCGCGGTCAGCATAGCGCAGGTAAGCAAATTCGCAAATTCATATTCCTCGCGCGTGCGCAGTATATGCTGAAAGAACGGCAGCTGGCGCTTCAGCTCTTCGAGTCCCCTCGCCAAGCCTTTGCCGTCGCGGCGCAGGCCGACATTCCGTACCATCACCTTCTGCAGTTTGAGCCGCTTCTCGACGACGGCTTGCATTGGCGCCTGGGTACGCTGCAGCGAGATCGGCTGATCGCAAAGCCCAATCTGCAGCGGTGATAACTCGTTAATGCGCTTGACGATCCGGCGGCCGAACACGATCGCTTCCGAAAGCGAGTTGCTCGCCAGCCGGTTCGCCCCGTGCACCCCCGTGGACGAGCATTCGCCGCACGCGAACAAGCGAGGAATATTCGTCTCGCCGTGCAGGTCGGTCTTGACCCCACCCATCATATAATGCGCGGCAGGCGCGACCGGAATCCAATCCGTGGTCAAATCGAGCCCGTAGCTCAAACAAAACTCATAAATATTCGGGAACCGGTGGCGCACCATATCCGCCGATTCATGGGTAATGTCCAAATAGACGAACGTCGACTTGGTTGCCTCCATCTCGCTGATAATCGCCCGTGCGACGATGTCGCGCGGCGCAAGCTCCAGCTGCTCATGATAACGGTCCATGAACCGCTCGCCGCGAATATTGCGAAGCACCGCGCCCTCGCCGCGTACCGCTTCCGAGATGAGGAAGCGCGGCGCGCCCGGGTAACAGAGCGACGTCGGGTGAAATTGGATAAACTCCATGTCTTGTATGTAAGCGCCTGCGCGATAGGCCATGGCAACGCCGTCGCCCGTCGCGACGTCCGGGTTGGTCGTATAGCGATAAAGCTGCCCCGTCCCGCCGGAGCACAGCACGGTTGCCTTGCCCCGTACATACAGCCGGCTGCCATCAGGCTTCTGCACGATCGCGCCGCTGCACTCGCCGTCGGCCGTGACCAGATCGATGACGAAGTGGTCGTCCCACACCTCGATTCGCGGTTCCGCCGTCGCCTTCTCCGACAACGCGCGTACGATCTCGAAGCCGGTCGCGTCCCCGTTGGCATGCAAAATACGCCGATGGCTGTGCGCGCCTTCCTTAGTCAACTCGTATTCGCCATTCTCCTGGTCGAACTGCGTGCCCATCCGAACCAGATCCTCGACCCCTTTGGGCCCCTCATGGACAAGCACGTCCACGGCTGCTTCCGAGCAGAGGCCCGCGCCCGCGACGAGCGTATCCTGGCGATGGTATGCCGGTGAATCGTCCTCGGCAATAACCGCAGCGATGCCGCCCTGCGCGTAACGGGTATTGCTATCCATAAGCGACTTCTTCGTAATCATGAGTACGTCATGGGTCTTGCTTGCTTTCAGCGCGGTGAATAAGCCCGCAATGCCGGCGCCGATGACGAGGACGTCTTTCTCGACGACAGGGAGCTCGGATAGATCGATATCTACTAAATAGCGTGGGATCATCGGGTCTCTTCGTTCCTTTCTATGGAAAGAGAGTAGCGCATGCTACTTCACCTGTAACATGCGCTCCAAGGATAAACGGGCTTTATCTGCGACTTCTTCCGGCACGTAAATTTGCGGCTGCATCGTCTCCAGACATTTGACCAACTTCTTCAAGTTGTTGACCTTCATATTCGGGCAAACGAGATATTTGGTCGCGAAGTGGAAAGTCTTGTCTGGACTGTCTAGGCGCAGCTGATAACCCGTACCGTCTTCCGTTCCCACGATAAATTCTTTATTTGGCGATTCTTTACAATACTTGATGATAGCGGTCGTACTGCCGACGAAATCACCCAGCGCCACGACTTCCGGCCGGCATTCCGGATGGACGACGAACTCGGCATTCGGGTATTTGGCTTTCATCTCTTCCACGTCTTTGACAGTCAACATGTCGTGCGTGTTGCAGTAGCCTTCCCAAATGATCATCTTCTTGTCGGTCTTCTGCTGCACATAGTGGCCGAGGTTCTTATCCGGCACCCAAATAATTTCGTCCGATTCGACGGAATTGACGACGCGTACCGCATTGGCCGATGTACAGCAAATATCGGTCTCCGCCTTAATCTCGGCCGACGAGTTAATGTACGTCACGACGGTCGCGTTCGGGTGCTGTGCCTTCAGCTTGCGAAGACCGTCCACGTTCACCATGTCCGCCATCGGGCAGCCGGCCCGCTCGTCGGGGATAATGACCGTCTTGTTCGGGGCCAGAATCTTCGCACTCTCGCCCATGAAGTGCACGCCGCAGAAGACGATTACATCCGCATCCGTCTGGGCCGCTTTCTGTGCCAGAAGGAAGGAGTCCCCGCGAAAATCCGCCACTTCCTGAATTTCGTCGCGCTGATAATAATGAGCGAGTATGATGGCATTACGCTCTTTCTTTAATTGCATCAGGCGTTCGCGCAGCTCCCGATTCTGTTCGGCTTTGCGCTCGAGTGCCAATGCTTCCATGTCGTGACCTCTCCTCTTTTTCCACTTTGTGAACAGATGCACAAACTTATCGATAAAAACAGATATAGTGTGAACCATCTCGGGGAAATTCATTTGATTAAGAATTAATTTACACAAGGGGCGAAACGCTGTCAATAAAGACGCCACAAGAAAAACCCCCATGCCTTCGCGTATTCGAAAGCATGAGGGCGCACAGCCATCAGGATGGACCAATTTGGCTTGAAATGGTACTCTCGTATATCGCTTAGCGTTTGCTCGGATCGTAAGGCTCGCCCAGCGCGCCGGGCGCACGGGAACGACCAACCGCCGCCGCAAGCACGAGCAGCGTCAATAAGTAAGGCAGCATGTAGAAGAATTCATCCGGAATCTGCTGCGAGAACTCGAACAGCTGCGCGAAGTTCCGAAGCGAGATGGCGAAGCCGAAGAAGATCGCCGCGCCGGCTGCGCCGAGCGGATGCCATTTGCCGAAAATAACGGCCGCCAACGCGATGAAGCCTTGACCGGAAATCGTGTTATGCGCGAACGTGCCCGTCGTCGTCAGCGTGATCGTTGCGCCGCCAAGGCCCGCCATTACGCCGCTGAGCAACACGCCGATGTAGCGATATTTCGTAACCGAGATACCGACCGTGTCCGCCGAGCCCGGATGCTCGCCAACCGCGCGAAGGCGCAGGCCGAACGGGGTCTTGAACAGGACAAACCATACAACCGCGATCATGACGATACAGAGATACGTGGTCGGATACGCCGTGAACAGACCTTCGCCAATGAGCGGAATATCCGACAATCCCGGAATCGCATATTTGGAGAACATCTCGACCGAATCCGTCTCGCCGGCCCCATTGTACAGGCTTTTCACCAGGTAGAGGGAGAAGCCGAGCGCCAGGAAGTTGATGACCGTACCAACGACGACCTGATTCGCTTTGAACGTGATCGTCGCCAGCGCGTGCAGCAAGGCAAAGAGCGTGGCAAATACCATCGCCGCGACGATGCCTACCCATGCCGCGGACATTCCGCCCATGCCGCTGCGCGCCGCATAGTCGGCGCCGACCGCCGCCCCGAAGGCACCTGCGGTCATGAGTCCTTCCAGTCCGATATTAACAACGCCGGAGCGCTCTGACAGTAAGCCGCCGAGCGCGACGAATATAAGTGCGGTCGAGAACACGAGCGTCGTGTTCATCAATTGACCGAGAATTTCAATTACGTTCATGTGCGTGACGCCTCCTTGCTGCCGTCGGCCGGCTTGTTTCTACGGAAGGAGAACGGCTTCATGATGAGGCGCACGATGCCATGCGAAGCGATGAAGAAGATGATCGCGCCGATGACGATACGCACGACTTCCGTCGGCACGTCGGCCTCGAAGCTCATTCCACCCGAACCGTAAGTCAGCCCGCCGAACAGAATGGCCGCCAGCAAAATGCCGATTGGCGTGTTGCCGCCCAGGAGCGATACCGCGATGCCGTCAAACCCGTAGCCTGGAGACGCCGACGCAATCGTTTGAAAACCGAATACGCCGAGCACCTCGAACGCGCCGCCCAGACCGGCGAACGCGCCAGCGATGAACATCGATTTGACGACCGTGCGGCCGACGTTCATCCCCGCGTAATGCGCGGCATCCGGATTGAGACCAACCGCGCGAAGCTCGTACCCTTGTTTCGTTTTCCACAACAGGATATAGAAAATGGCGACACACAGCAGCGCGACGATCGTACCGCCGTGCATGCGCGCATGATCCATGGCTTCGGATAACCAGCCAATAGACCATGAAGCCGATTCGTGCACTTCCATGGACTTCTGCTGTCCTTTCTCGCTAAGCCATGTGCTGATGACGTAGTTCGCGAAGTAGAGACCGATCCAGTTCATCATGATGCTCGAAATAACTTCGTTCACGCCGCGCTTGGCTTTCAGATAGCCGACGATGCCAGCCCAGATGCCGCCGAACACCGCTCCTCCGATCATCGCCAGCGGCGCATGAATAAACCATGGCAGATCCAGCTTCACGCCGATAAGCGTCGCGCCGAGCATACCCATGACGAATTGTCCTTCAGCGCCGATGTTGAACAGCCCCGTCCGGAACGCGAAGGCGACGGACAAGCCTGTGAAAATCAACGGCGTAATCGCGCGAATCGTCTCGCCGATATCGTAAGGACTGTCGATCAGCTTACCGAACAGCGAACCGTACGCGACGAGCGGATTAAAGCCGCCGGCCAGCATCACGATGGCACCGGTAATCAGACCGAGAATAATAGCGACGATCGGGACGAGCGAAGAGGACTTCGTGAAAATCTTGATGCCTTTGCCTAAAGCCTTGTTATATTGTTTCTCTGGTGATTCCATACCTTCACCCCCCTACGCGTTGGTGTCGCCCGCCATCAGCATGCCCAGGCGCTGGTTGTCGCGGTTGAGCGGATCAACCTCGCCGACGATTCGCCCTTCGTACATAACGGCAATTCGATCCGATAATTCAAACAGCTCGTCCAGTTCGAAGGAAACGAGCAGTATGGCCTTCCCCTCATCCCTCGCTTGACGCAGCCGCTGTTGGACATACTCAATCGCGCCGATATCCAAGCCGCGCGTCGGTTGTACGGCGATCAGCAGCGAAGGGTCACGCCACAGTTCACGTGCAATGATCGCCTTCTGCTGGTTACCGCCGGAGAGGGAACGGGCATGCGTATGAATGCCGGACGAACGCACGTCAAACTCCGTCGTCAGTTTATGCGCCAGCTTGTCCATCTCTTCGTACTTCAGGAACCCGCCATTATTGAACGGCTTCTGGAAGTAGTTCCCGAGTACGACGTTCTCGCTGAGCGTAAAGTCCAGTACTAAGCCATGTTTGTGTCGATCCTCCGGAATGTGGCTTATGCCGGCTAATCCCGTTTGGCGGGGACTGTGGTTCGTAATGTCCTTGCCGTTGATCGACACTTGACCGCTACTCAGCTTCACCATGCCGGTAATCGCCTGCACCAGCTCCGACTGGCCGTTGCCGTCGACACCCGCGATGCCGAGAATTTCGCCCGCACGAATCTCCAGGCTAACGCCGTTCAGCACCGACTTATTCTGGTTGGACTTCAGTTGAAGATCCTTCGCGGAGAAAATCACCTTGCCGACTTCGCGCCGCGTTTTCTCGGTCTGTAGACTTACGCTGCGGCCTACCATCAGTTCCGCCAGCTCGCGCTCGTTCGTGGATTTGGTTTCCACCGTGCCGACTACCTTGCCTCGGCGGATGACCGTCACGGAATTAGAGAGCGCCATAACTTCCTTGAGCTTGTGCGTGATAATGATGATCGATTTGCCTTCCGCCGCGAGACTGCGAAGAATCTCGAGCAGCTCTTCAATCTCCTGCACGGTAAGTACCGCCGTCGGTTCGTCGAAGATGAGAATGTCGGCACCGCGATACAGCGTCTTCAGAATTTCAACCCGCTGCTGCATGCCGACCGTGATGTCCTCGATCCGCATCTTTGGGTCTACCTGCAGACCGTACTGCTCGGAAAGCCGCTTCACCTTCTCGTTCGCTTGCTTCAAATTAATAACGCCGCCCTTAGACGGCTCGCTGCCCAGCACGATATTCTCCGCTACGGTGAAAGGCTGAACGAGTTTGAAGTGCTGATGCACCATGCCGATGCCAAGCTCGATCGCTTTGGAAGGACCGTCAATAACGGTAGGCACGCCATTAACCCGGATTTCGCCTTCATCCGGTTGATACAAGCCGAACAATATGTTCATCAGCGTTGATTTGCCGGCACCATTCTCCCCAAGCAGCGCGTGAATCTCGCCCTTGCGAAGCTTGAAGCTGATTCCGTCGTTGGCAACAATACCCGGAAAACGCTTGGTGATGCCAATCAGCTCGACCGCTGTCGCGTTCTGTTCCATGAGATGGCCATCTCCTTTCTTAACCTTTTACCCATTGACCAGTATACTTCATCAAATATGTAAGCGTATACTAGCATTGAAATCCATTTTTTAATAGCAATTATTTCCTTATTAGTCCAGTCCTGCTCTTTAAAAAAGACCGGCTCGAGAGCCGGTCTTCAATCCATCTCGCGGAAGCGATGCTTCTTCGATAGGTGTTATTCCGTAGGAACCGTAATTTCGCCGCTGATGATTTTTTGCTTGTACTCTTCGACTTTATCCAGAACTTCTTTCGGAACGTTCTTCGTCGATGTCTCCGGCAGACCTACAGCGTCGTCTTTCAGGCCAAGAACCGTTGTCGTACCACCGGCGAAGTTGCCTGCGATCAGATCGTTGGATACTTTCTCAACCGCTTGCTTAACGCCCTTCATCATGGACGTCAGCGTAACTTCGTCGCCGAATTCGAGCGATTGGTCTTTGTCGACGCCGATAACCCATACTTGCGTACCGTTCTTCACGCGGTCTTTCGCTTCGGTGAACACGCCGTTACCCGTAGCGCCTGCTGCGTGGAAAATGATGTCGACGCCGTCGTTGTACATCGTCGACGCTGCCGCTTTACCAAGGTCAGGCTTCGAGAAGTCGCCTGTGTAGTTGATTTTGATGTCTGCATCCGGCTTAACCGCCAGTACGCCTGCTTTGAAACCAGCTTCGAAGCGTTTGATAACCGGGATGTCCATGCCGCCGACGAAGCCGATCTTGCCGGTTTTGGTCATCAGACCCGCAACCACGCCGACGAGGTAGGAACCTTCGTGCTCCGCGAATGTTACGGATTCTACGTTAGGAGCGTCAACTACACTGTCGATCAGTGCGAGTTTCGCGTCTGGATTCTGGGAAGCAACGTTCTTCATCGCCGTCTCGAACAAGAAGCCGATACCCCAAGTCAGATCATAGCCTTCTTTAACGAATTTATTCAGGTTCGGCTCCATGTCAGCTTCGCCTTTGGATTCGAGATATTTAACGGATGCGCCAGTCGCTTTCTCGATTTCTTGGAGACCTTCCCAAGCGCTTTGGTTAAACGACTTGTCATTTACGCCGCCGACGTCTGTCGCCATGCCGATACGAATGTCTTTGCCACTTGCGCCGCCTTCTGTCTCTTTATCGGCGTTCGTGCCACCGTTACCGGTCGCGCCATTGTTCGTTGTTGCATTAGACCCACCGTTCTCGGTGTTGTTCTTGCTGCCGCAGCCTGCGAGTGCAAGCGTTAGCACCAGCGCGACCACTGTTACCCACATCAGACGCTTCTTCATGTGATAATCGCTCCTATTCTTGGTAAAAGTTCCAGCAGATTCGCATGCTACAGGACGGACCAAATGCTGCAACCGGCTTCGCCGGAAGCTAGGCAATGGCCATTACAACCTATATCTGCCTATCGCCGATACTTTACCTATTATCTTCGAAAAGCATGTCTTCGTCAATCTAAAATATGTCAACTAACATAACGCATTAATACCATTAAAATCACATCAAAATCGTCAGAAAAGATTATATAAGTAGTATATCCCGCACTAAATGTTATTACTGTGTAACATATTTCCTTTTTAGATCAAGACCTGTCCTCACATGAAAAAGCTGTTTCAATCGAGCTTCCCCTGTGAAGGGGCAAGCGTCAATTGAAACAGCTTCATCGCACTATCCGTTGCCGTTCGAGCCGTCGTCTGGATCGCTATTCGGCGTTCCTTCTCCCGGTTCGCGGGATTGAATGCGAACTTTCACGCCGCCGATCGTATCTACGATCGGATCCGCCGTTGTTTCTTCTGCAGATTCCCCGGCTGCGTCGCCGCCGCCATTGATGGAACCACTGTCGATCAGGCGTTTGATTTGCTCCAGTTCCAGCGTCTCCTCGCGAAGAAGCGTCTGGGCAATCAGGTGAACCGCGTCGGATTTCTCGTTCAGCAAGTTCTTTGCTCTCGTATAGCAATCATTGATGATGCGCTGCATCTCTTGATCGATCTCATATGCAATTGCATCCGAGTAATTCTGTTCATGGCCGATATCGCGGCCCAGGAACACTTGACCTTGCGAATTGCCGAATTGCAGCGGTCCAAGCTTCTCGCTCATGCCGTACTCCATGATCATGGCGCGCACGATGCTCGTCGCATGCTTGAAGTCGCTGTAAGCGCCCGTGCCGATCTCCCCTATGAAGAGTTCTTCGGCAACACGTCCGCCCAAGAGGCCCGTTACTTTGTCGAGCAATTCTTGCTTGGTCGTCAGCATTCGGTCTTCCTTCGGCAGCATGATGACATAACCGCCTGCTTTGCCACGAGGGATAATCGTGACTTTGTGCACCATATCGGCATGCTCCAAGAAGTAGCCGATAATCGTATGACCGGCTTCATGGTAAGCCACGATGCGCTTCTCGCGGTCGCTGATGACGCGGCTGCGTTTCTCGGTACCGACGATGACGCGGTCGATCGCTTCGTCCACTTCGACCATCGCGATATCCTTCTTGTTGCGGCGAGCCGCAAGCAGTGCCGCTTCGTTCAACAGGTTCTCCAGATCTGCGCCGGTGAAGCCCGTCGTACGCTTGGCGATAATATCGAGTTTGACGTCCTTCGCAAGCGGCTTGTTACGCGCATGTACTTTAAGTACTGCTTCGCGGCCCTTCACGTCTGGACGGTCTACGGTAATCTGACGGTCAAAACGGCCTGGACGGAGCAAGGCAGGGTCCAGAATATCCGGCCGGTTCGTCGCCGCGACGATAATGATGCCTTCGTTCGCGCCGAAACCGTCCATCTCAACGAGCAACTGGTTGAGCGTCTGCTCGCGCTCGTCATGCCCGCCGCCGAGTCCGGCGCCGCGCTGACGGCCGACGGCGTCGATCTCGTCGATGAAGATAATGCACGGCGCGTTCTTCTTCGCGTTCTCGAACAAGTCGCGGACGCGGGATGCGCCGACACCGACGAACATCTCGACGAAGTCGGAACCGGAGATGCTGAAGAACGGAACGCCTGCTTCGCCTGCGACAGCACGAGCCAGCAAGGTTTTACCCGTACCTGGAGGTCCGTTCAAGAGAACGCCCTTCGGAATGCGAGCGCCGACCGCCGCGAATTTCCGAGGATCCTTCAGGAACTCGACGACTTCGACGAGCTCTTGCTTCTCCTCGTCTGCGCCGGCGACGTCTTCGAACGTCACGCGTTTCTTTTCTTCGTTATACAAGCGTGCCCGGCTCTTGCCAAAGTTCATCACCTTGCCGCCGCCGCCTTGCGCTTGATTAATTAAGAAGAAGAACAGAATGAAGATAATCACGAACGGAATGATCGAAGTCAGAAAGGTCAGCCAAATGCTGTCGCCTTTCATCGGTTTGTTCCTCACCTCGACGCCGTGCTTCTCCGCCTCGGACAAAATGTCCGCGATGACGAATTCCTCTACGTTCGTATGGGTGTAGAACTTCTTCTGTTCAGGATCCTTGCTGCCTGCGGGAGGCGTTCTATATTCACCAGTGACCAAGTAGGAATAATTCTCGAACTGCAGCGTGATTACCTTTACGTTATCGTTAGCTAATTCCTGTTGTAGCTGGTCGTAACGGATTTCGACGCTGCTATCGTTTTGGCTGCTGATAAATTGGAATATCCCGACAGTCACTAAAAAGATGATTAAATAAAAACCAGTGTTACGGATGATCCGATTCATCCCCTACCTCCTCTCAAGACGCTTAAGATATTTTACCATATCATGAATCTCCACCACAAACCGCGTCAGGGAGGGTGCATGTACGGCGAATCGCATCGTTCGCGAAAGATGGGCCGGCGGGAAGCAGGCAGCTTCCCTTCGCCTTATTTCTCGTATACTTCAGGCTTCAAAATACCGATGAGCGGCAGATTGCGGTACTTCTCCGCATAATCGAGCCCGTATCCCACGACGAACGCGTCCGGCAGAATGAATCCGCTGTAATCGGCATTGAGCTCTACCTTGCGGCCGGATGGCTTGTCGAACAAGGTAACGAGCGTGATGGACTTCGCGTTGCGTCTTTCGAGAACGTCGATCAGGTAGCTCAGCGTCAGACCGCTATCGATGATATCTTCGACGATCACAATTTCCCGGCCTTGCACGGGTACATCCAAATCCTTGATGATCTTCACGACACCCGATGTCTTCGTCGAATGGCCATAGCTCGACACCGCCATGAAATCGATCTCCAGCGGAATCGTAATGTTCTTCACCAAATCTGCCATGAAAATGAATGCGCCTTTCAGCACGCAAATGACGAGCGGATTGCGCCCTTCGAATTTCGCGCTGATCGTCTCGCCAAGCTCCTTCACTTTCTGCTGAATCTGGTCCGTGTCGTATAGTACTTCTTGAATGTCATTCAGCAATGCCGGGACCTCCCATGTTTTTACCTATACTATGAAATCTTGGTCGCTTCTTATTCGGACAATTCTGCCTTACGCGTCGTCAAATCGGGCCCGAATGCGAAGCACCTGCCGCGTGACCTCCGTCACCTGTGCGGCTTCTCCTCGCCTGACTCCCGGAATCCAAATGATGTCCCCCGAAGCGTCGGCCAGAAGCGGCATGAGTCCCCGTCTGGACGGCGGGATCCGTTCATCAACGAACATATCTTGCACTTTTTTGGTGCCGTTTAAACCAAGCACGCGCATCCGGTCGCCCGGAAGTCTATTCCTCGCGACGAGCGGAAATTCCAGCCGCTCCGCGTCGAACATCGCTTCGCAGCGGCCTGCAGGCTTGGTCGTTCCGGCGGCTTGTTCCAGGGTTAGCGATAGCGCGATCCCCGCTTCCGCTATATACAGCTGATTCACGGCTGCTTCCAGTTCGTAGCGATAAGCACCCGGGGCGTGAACACCACCCCGCCAAAAGCGCAGTACTTCGTATTCCCTCGCGAAACGAATTCCGCCGCCCGCATCGATCCGCCATGTGGAAGCCGCGTCTTCGCGGGCCGCTTCACGCATGCTTTCAACGGTATCGAACGGAGTGGTTTCCTTTTCCATGCCCATATGAATCAATATTAGTTTAATCAATCTCCTTTGTAAAGCGACATGAAGGCCAAGCAAAGCGCCGCGTTCCAATCGGTAACCGTCCGCTTCCGCCACCGCCAGGCGGCGAAATGCTTCCTTCGCCTCGGACTCCATCCAATCATCTTCTTCGGCCGCAATATCCGATAATCGGACCAGCGAATCAGACAATTGAGGATTGAAGCTCCGCAGAACGGGCATCAGGTCGAGGCGAATTCGATTGCGGGTATAGTCCCGCTTGTGGTTGCTGCTGTCGTCAGTTACGGTAAGTCCGCGCGCCTTGCAATATTGCACCAAGGCCGTCTTGGTAATACGGAGCAGCGGGCGAATGAGTTGCACGTTTTTTTCATCGCGCGAGAAGGCGATGCCAGCCAGTCCGGTCGTTCCCGTACCGCGCAGAAGACGCATTAGCACGGTCTCAGCCTGGTCGTCCGCATGGTGGCCCAGCGCGATTCGCCGCGCCCCATACTTGCGGGCAGTCCGCAGCAGGAAGTCGTACCGTTTCTCGCGCGCTGCCGCCTGCGAATTCATACCCGTCTCTTCTATATATACCGGGAGATCGATAAAAACCGACTCGCAGGGGATGCCAAGATTCTTCGCGAATCGACGGACCGCCACAGCTTCCGCCGCCGATTCTTCTCCCCGAAACCCGTGGTCCACGTGGGCTGCGACCAATCGAAGCCCTTCGTCGCCTTGGATCCGGTGAAGCAGATCGAGCAGCGCAGTGGAATCCGGTCCGCCGGAGACAGCGACGATGATCGTGTCCCCCCGCTCCCACAGCTTCCTGGCTGCCGCTTGCGTCCTCACCTTATGTATAAGTTCTTGTTCGTCCACGAATCCAGCCTCTCCCGCTAATTACTACGCCTTCGTTCCCGACGTTCACACGCCCGTACGAAGCAACCAATAAATCGTCGTGGCCAGCAGCGCCGCCGACGCGACGAATAGTCCTTTCATCCACCTCGGGACGGCCGCCGAAGCCCGCACGCTGCTCCGCCGCTGCCACTGCTGCCATTCTCGGGCCGCTTCCTCCACGCCCGAGAACGTGCCGCGCAGCGCCTTGGCCAGCCAATCGCCGAGCGGCCTGAGCGCCGGAATCGAAGCGGCCAGCTTCAGCAATTCCTCCGGCGAACGGTTCTGCGGGAGCAGCGACCCGGCCAGCGCCGCCAACCGGCGCGCATCGTAGACCTGAATGCAGAGGACGCCGAACGAAAAGAGGTCATATCCCGCATCGGCGGAACGTGACCCGGCATTCCAATATCCGCGGTCGTAGATCTCCGTGAACTGACGAACGCTCTTGCCGAATGCCGTTACGCCCCCATAGTCGACCAGTTCAACCCGGCCATATTCGGACACCAGCACGTTCTCTGCTTTCAAGTCGCCGAATGTCCATTTGCCGGCATGCAACTCGCTTAACTTCACCAGCAGGCTGTATCCGGCTACCGGGAACCATTCCATCCCGCGATTCGACAGAAAGTCGGATAATGTCGCGCCCCGGATATAGCGCATCACATAGAATGGATAATCTTTGCCATCCGCCGCGCTGAAGTCGTCGACCTCGACGAGATAAGGCTCGGACCGGTTCACCAATTTCGCCTTGGCGATGGCCTGGAGCACGTTGATCTCGGACTGCAGATCAACCGCGTCCGCCCCGATTTTCATGGCATACCACGTGCGCTGCCGCTCTACGAGATACACTTTGCCGTTGGCACCTTCACCCAACAGACGATCTACCCTGTAGCTGGACCGCTTCCATTTGCCCCGGATCTGCGTCCCGCGCGGGAGACGCCAATCAAACGACGTAGTCACTCATCTGACCGTCCGTTTCATCGGGATTGCGGTAGCTTCGCTGAACCGGGGAGCGGAAGCAGTCCACCACGTGCATAATCGCCGGTCCCGTCGGGGTTGTCCCGCGCATTTGGAGCCGGGGCAAAAACTGATGGACGCCGCGTACGTCGGTCGTCCAGTCCAGATCGAGCACGCACTCGTCGCCGTGCGCCGATCCCGGAAAGTGAAATACGGCGATCTCGCTGCGCCCCTGTCTTGCTTGCAAGCTTAGCGCCAAATCCCGTATCGCCTCTTCCACGGCCGCAAGCTTGGGCTTCATGCTGGCGCTCGCATCGATCAGCAGCGCCACGCGCAGCTTGCTCGTCTCGCTCAATTCATCCATCACCCGCACCACTTCGCCCCGCTTCTCCGGCGGCAGTTCCTCGATCGAAGAGGCGCCGAGCACCTGCTTGAGCTCGCGGTGGACGGCATGCTGAATGGTCTGAACGACCGTCTTGCGCGTCAGCATCTGGACGGTCTGCGAGAGCTGCCGGGTATGCGCCAGCCGGCTTAGGCCACCGCCCGCCCGGGCGATCTCCTCGATCTCCGCCGAGCCGAATTCGCCCAGGTCCCCCTGATCCAACACCCCGACCACATTCACGGTGATGCCTTCGGCATGCGCTTGCGCTGCCGCGACGACCGGACTTACGCCAACGTTCGAACATCCGTCGGTTATCAGCAAAATCTGCTTCATGCTCATTCCCCCAAGTTATGGAATCTATCGCCAACTGTCTCTATCAGCATAGCCATAAATGGGAGGATTTAATCTTCTCTGCTAGGTGCTTCGGACGTGCACCGCAACCTTCATTACCCGCGGCGAACTCGCCGCGAATCCACAAGGGTCGATCTTAAGCTTACCTAATCTAGCCTCTCAGAACAAGCTGACGCCTCTACTCTTAACACGCTGCTGTAGCTGAACAGAAAAAAGAGCATGCCGGTCCGCCGCAGAGCTTGCAGCCCGCGCCTCTTGCGCGCGTGCAAAGCTTGCGGTCCGGACCGGCATCCTCCTCTGGCGGCAGCTATGGGCAGCATAAGAGAATCAGCTCACCGTCCTTGGGCGCTCGACCTTGGTCATCCCCGGCCAGCGGAACGTCGCCCACTCCGGCTGGTGGCGCTCCACCTTAGCGACAACAACCGTCATATCATCGACAATCTCCCCTTTGTGGTAGCGGACGACCCGATCGAGCAGGGCATCGGCAATTTGCTGCGGCTCCTCCGCCGCGATCTCCTGAATGACACGCTTCATCCACAGCTCCTTGTTGACCGCATGGCCTGGCGCATCATAGATGCCGTCGGTCATCATGATGAGCGTATCGCCGGGCTGGAGCTGCACGCGGATGAGATCGACATCGATCTCCTTCAGAATTCCGACCGGCAGATTGCTGGCCGTAATGGGAATGACGTCATTGCCCCGTTTAATGAAGCTTGGCGTCGAGCCGATCTTCATGAACGTCGTCTTCGCCGTATACATATCGATCAGCGCCACGTCCACGGTCGCGAACATCTCGTCCTGCGAACGGAGCAGCAGAATCGAGTTGACCGACTTGATCGCGAGCTTCTCGTCCATGCCCGATTGCAGCAGCTGCTCCAAGACAGTCAGCGCGGTGCTGCTCTCGAGCTTCGCGCGCTCCCCGTTGCCCATACCGTCGCTGATCGCCACGGCGAACTTGCCGTTGCCCAGCTCGCTCGTGCTGAAGCTGTCGCCGGAGAGCAGATCGCCCCCTTTGGCTAAACCCGCGATGCCGGTCTCGACCTCGAAGGCTTTGGCAGAGCCGAAGACGACGAGCGCAGGCTCCCCCTGCTTGTCCGCGAAGCGTTCAGACATAACGGCGATGGGTTCGCCCAGGATATCGGATAAGAGCGGCGCGATAATTTTGCGGCATTCGTCGTAACGACGGCCGAACGTATGGTAGACTTCAATTTCAACATTCCCCTCTTCTAAATTAACGACGTCGATTCCCTGTATCGACAAGCCGAGTCCTTCCAATGCCTCCCGAATCTGCTCCTCCTGCAAATGCAGCTGCTGCCCCTCCCGCTTAATCTCGCGCGCCAGATCCTCCATCACCTGGGACACGCCGGACAATTGCTCGGCCACGAGCTGGCGCGAATCCTGGAGCTGCTTGCGCCAGTGCAGATCGTTCTTGAACATCTCGTACTGTTGGTACATGACCCCGAGCA
Organism: Paenibacillus aurantiacus; assembly: GCF_042431225.1. NCBI lineage: Bacteria > Bacillati > Bacillota > Bacilli > Caryophanales > Paenibacillaceae > Paenibacillus > Paenibacillus aurantiacus. The sequence continues at coordinate 29,275 of NZ_JBHMDO010000001.1, forward strand.
CTTGCGGCGCCCGGTTGCAGTGCGATCCCCACTGCTTCTGAATTTCCTTCCCCGTCGGTTGATGTCCCTCCTCGACGACCGTCATCATTTCGGTCATCATTTTGTACGTATCGTAAAATCGCCCCTCCCAGCACAAATCTTTGCGGTAGCAGCTGCTGCACTGCTTCTCGCCTACCGCGTTCATGAAATGATTGACCGCATCATCCCGTTTGATCGGCTCGCCTGCGCCGCTCACTTGGCCGAAGCTGCGCGACAGCTGACGGAACACCTCGGAGAACTGCGTGACGCGCTGTGCGGTGACATCCCGCACCCGCTTGGCGTATTCATGCTGGAGCTTCACATGCTCCTGCGTGCCTGGCACGTATTTGGCGACCATCCGCACGATGGAGCGCGGCAAGAGCAAGAAAAGTGAGACGGCGGCGACAGACTCCCACGTCGAGGTCAGTACGTCCGTCTGCGTGCCGATATAGATGGAGAGGATTGACGTACCGAGCAGCATGCCGAAGGCGACCGCTAGTTTGCCCCCTTCCCGAAGCAAGCCCGCTAGTAAGCCGGCGAATGCAAGCAGACTCATCTGTACGATGGCGCCTAAGTCAGCCAAGCTTAGAATCAGGCCTGCTACGACGCCCACGCATGCCCCGAGCGGTGCTCCGCCGACGAACGCGAAGAGCAGCAGCATCGTACGCGACATGACGTGCTCCACCGACATCCCATAGACGACCCAGCCAACGGCCCCGGTCATGACGGAGGCGAGCATGATCATCAGGCAGATGATCTCTTCGTTCTTGAGCTGCGACGTCTTGCGGGTCATCGTCAGAACCGGCACTGCTTGCACAAAGACGAGCGTCAGTACGAAAGCAAGGGCTGCCTCTACACCGACCATCATCAATTGGTACCAACCCAGCGAGTCCGCGATCACCGAATCGAATAATCGCACGACCAACGTGGTTATTAGGACAAGCAGCGGCGCGTAATTGAGCTCTGCCTTCTCGTAGGCATCCAACCCGCGAATGAGCAGGTAGATGACGGCCAGCTCCATGGCGATCCACATCGGTTCGGGTGAGATCGCGAGAAAGCTGCCGCCCACGATCGAGAGCGCCACCGGGATGAGCGCATCCCGCCTCAGGAAATAGACAACTGCGAAGAAGGAAACCGCAAACGGGGCGAGAGACTCCAAGATGACGGCCCTTCCGAGCAGCACCCCCACCGCCATCAGCACGAACGTCCACTTTTTTGCCGCGACGATCTGCACCCACCTACGGGCTGCCGCCCAGTCCAAGCCTTTGCGTACCGTCTTCTGAACCGCGCTCGTCTTCTTCGCCACACCCGGAAACATCACCACGTTATGCTTGTCCATCCGTTCACAGCACCACCATTTCCGTTTGATTGTGTTCTCATTATAGGAGGGGGCTTGCGTGAAAGTTTGTCAGAAAGCGCTGCGGGTTCCGAAGTTTTTTCCGACATGGGCGCTCGTGGATCGTGGGAAATGTCACTTCTCCCGAAGTGTACGCGGCGCAAGGGTTTCACCCCGTCTGCCGGCCCGATGAAAGCAACCATTCAACAAAAAATCGGCGCGCGTACGCGGCGATTTCATGGCGAACCGCCGTCCGAACCTGTCGGGAATGGTGGAGTCGTAATAGAAAGTTTTTGTTTGGCGGAGGCATATTCTTGTTGTGATCGGCGTATAGGCGGCGGAAAGCGTACTTATGCCACGGAACGTAACGGGAATGCGCCCCCTTCGCGGACGATTGTTCCGTGTTTCCGACATTGCGGCGTGGGGAAGCGCTGTCATTTTGTCGGTCGGCGCGCAGATGGGTGAAGGCAGGGAAGCGCGTAACGAAACCGAGGCAACATGCTCAGATTGCGCGGCTTGCTGCTATCGTATTGAAGGGAACGGGACCAAGCGGGGCAAGGGAGCCACGCGGAAGACGCAGGCGAAGATGGCTAGTGGGGTCATAGAGCGCTGAGTGGCCGAGCGAGACGCGACAGGGGCGGATCGTATGATGAAATCTTCAGAGCCCGCTTAAGCTTTGTCCGCGAGGACAACAGCGTGCCCAGCTCTTGCCGACCCGCCGACCGCGAGCCATAGTGGCTGCACGAAGAAGGGAGTCCAGAGGGCGAAGTCTGAGCGCTTTCCAACGGAAAGCGCACTTCGGAAGCATATGCTTGGTTCCACTCGGCGGAGAGGGAAGGGGGAGGTAGAAACATAAGTGGGGTCATAGTGGCGGAGCCCCTTCTTAACCGGACGGCCTTGTGTTACCGGGAGGGATGGAGGTATTCTTCAACGGAACAATGAAGGATGGCGAGATTCGTCTGAACAAAAAAAGCACCCCGCCCCCCTGTCGGGGAGCGGAATGCTCTGTTTGCCTATCTATATTAGACCCGTTTTGCGCCGCGTCCGCCACGTTTACCCTCGGTATTCTTCTTCAGAGAGGAAATACGTTCTTCACTATCTTTCAAGAAGCGGGACACTTTGTCCTCGAAGGACGGTTTGCCGTAAGAGGGTTTGCCGGACTGCGATTTGAATGGACGTCCACCGCCGCCGCCACCTGGCCCACGGTTGAATCCACCACCACCACCGCCGCCGCCTGGTCCGCGGTTGAATCCACCGCCACCACCGCCTGCGCCTGGTCCGCGATCACGGTTAAAGCCTCCACCTGCACCGCGTTCACGCTGCGGCGGTTGAGAGCCTTCAGGCCGGTCGACAGCCTGTTTAATCGAAAGTCCGATCTTCCCGTCTTTATCAACGTTGATGACCTTCACCGTGACGACGTCGTCCAGCTTTAAGTGATCCTTAACGTCTTTGACGTAATTATCGGCAATTTCCGAAATGTGAACGAGCCCCGTAACACCCCCCGACAAGTCGACGAATGCTCCGAAATGCGTAATGCCTGTCACTTTACCCTCTAACTTGGCGCCCACTTCAATTGCCATAGATAAAAATGTTCCTCCCTAACCGTTATGCGAAGCATTGTGCTTCGAGATGGATAACGTAAGTAACGCGCACACAATAAAAGCATCTAAAGTTATTATCTAACGTTTCCTACCGTGATTATACTCGAACGGCAGAAGCAAGGTCAACAGACGTATGTCCCACGGAAACCGCCTATTCTGCGACATGAATCGACTGCTCCCCAGGCATAATCATGTTATGTTCCTTGCGTGCGACCTGCTGGATATACTCCGGATCGTTGAGACGGTCGACCTGCAGTTTGAGATCGTTCATCTGCTTCGTGGCCGACTCGATCTTCAGCTCTACCTCGCTCAGCTTGGCCGCCGCCGCCTCCTGCTTGCCCAGCTGATCGAACAGCGTATAAGACGCCCAGAGCATGAATATGGCGACAAAGAAGAACCAAATCTTCAGCCTGCGCTTCGTGCCTTGATTTGAGGTTGACTTGCTGGATGGTGCCGCCATAATTCGATGTCCCTCCCTCGGCGCCATGATATAGCTTATTCAGTATTAACCGTTATGCCCGCGTTTGAAAACCCGCCGCCACGCCGTAATCGCCCAATTCGCGACGATAGCTGTCCGCCCCTTCAGACGAAGCCGGACCGCGAGCGGGCGCGCCCATCCGTCGATCCATTTGATCAGCGGCCGAACTGCCGGGCGGATCATCCACCATAGCAGCAGCCCGATAGGACGAACCAATTGTACCATAATTTTGAGCAGGAACATAGTTACAGCCAGCAAAAACGCCAGCAGCACCTTCGCCAGCTTGTACAATAGCAGCAGCGGGCGAATGACGATGATGACGAACAGCTTGATCGTCAAATCGATAAGCGCCCGGATGAGCCGAATTATTCCATGCACGAGCCGAACGACGATTTTGCTGAACAACCAATAGTAGGCGCCGATCCCCAGCAGCAGCCCGATGAATACGTATGTCCGCACCTCGCCCTCATTGCTTGCGGACAATACTTGGAAGACGATGATCGTGGCGGCGATCCAATAGAGCAGGTCGAATACGGGGATCCACCAACGGCTGATCTTCAGCTCATCGGATACGACCCGGTAGCCGTCGAACACGACACCCATGCCAATACCCGATAGCAGCATGGCCGCCATCGTCATCCATTGCACGCTCAGGCTCACTTGAACAGCTTCCCGAAGAAACCTTTGGAGGATTTGGCCGCGTTGCTGCCGTCCAGATAGGCGAGCGAATGGACGAGCCCTTCAATGGCGACGAGGCCTTGTTCCAAGCTCAAATGCTTCATATGCAAATTTTGCCCGCGAATGGCTAGAAAGCCGAGATCGGTCTCGAGCAAAAACTCTTCGCTGTCAAAGCTTTCGACGTTTTGCACGCCGGTAATCTCCAGGAGCTTGCGATTGAGCATTTTCACTTCCTGCCGTTTCTGTCCCTTCCCTTGGTCGATCATTGCCTTGTCCCTCCTTTTATGACTAGCCTATGGGGGGACAAGTGGATTTAGAACAAGCCGTTGGCCAGCAAAGAACGACGAATCGGCATCGGAAACAGGTGTTTCGGCGGACGGCGGGAGCGGATGGCGTACGTGCGGCCAGGATAAAACAAATCGGCCCCTCCCGCGCTGTGGCTGGAGAGACCGATCTAGTACGCCGAGTACGAGCTAACCCGTAATCATACGGCGGCAAAGCTATGTAAGACGATTACCACTCCAGCTTGTCCTCGCGCTGGCGCGTTTCTTCTTTCACCAACGTGTACATGGTCGCGGCTTCGTCTTTCTTCGTCGTCTCGACGAGACGTTCAACGCGGACCGTGACGACTTTCTGTCCGTATTGAACCGTCAGTTCATCGCCTACCTTGACGGTGCTGCTGGCCTTGGCTTCGCGGCCGTTGATCCACACGCGCCCTTGATCGGACACGTCCTTCGCCACGGTGCGCCGCTTGATCAGCCTTGACACCTTCAAGAATTTATCCAGGCGCATGACTTACTTAATCGCGTCGCGCAGTTTTTTGCCGGCGCTGAACTTCGGTACGATCGATTCTGCGATCGTCATTGGCTCGCCCGTTTGCGGGTTGCGGCCTGTGCGGCCTGCGCGTTTGCTTGTTTCAAAGTTGCCGAAGCCGATCAGCTGGACTTTGTCGCCTTTCGCCAGCGCTTCCGTGACTTCATCCATGAAGCCGTTCAGGACGGACTCCACGTCGCGTTTCGTCAATCCGCTTTTTGTTGCGATGTTCGTGATCAGATCATTCTTGTTCATGCTAAATAGCCTCCCGAATTTAGTTGTTCTTCATATTGGCGGCATCTGCTGCCGATGATGGTTTCGATTACTAACGTGACGTATTCGCGCAGATGCTAAAAAAATCCTGCTATTTGGTAAATAAATTTTGATCTTTATGTAGATTTTAGACGAAATTTGACGAAATGCCTAGGGCAATCTCTTCGCTTCCTCCCAAAATCGGTCCATTTCTGTTAAATCAGTCTGGTCAAAGGTTCGCCCGCTTATACGGAGCTGCTGCTCAATATACGCAAAACGCTTCTTAAATTTCTGATTCGTGCGGGCGAGTGCTTCCTCCGGATCGGCGTCGATGAACCGCGCCGCGTTCACGGTGGCGAACAATAGGTCTCCTAGTTCTCCAGCCTGCTCCTCGCGGTCCTTGACAGCTATCGCCTCGCGCAGTTCGACTAGTTCCTCCTGGATCTTGTCCAGCACCGGTCCGATCTGATCCCAGTCGAAGCCCACCTTGGCCGCCTTCTTCTGCAGCTTGTACGCCTTCATGAGCGCCGGCAAATCGGGCGGGATGCCGTCCAGCAGCGACTGCGCAGCCGGATCAATCCCTTTGCGCTTCTTCTCCTCGGCCTTCATCTGCTCCCAGTTCTGGAGCGCCTCCTGCGAGTTGCCAGCGTCCTTGTCGCCGAACACGTGCGGATGGCGGAACAATAACTTCTCGTTCAGCGTCTGGATGACGTCGTACACGGAGAAGGAGCCGACCTCCTCTTCCATCTGGCTGTGAAGCATGACCTGCAAAATAACGTCGCCGAACTCTTCCTGCATGCCGATCGGATCGTCATTGTCGAGCGCTTCGATGGCCTCGTACGTCTCTTCGATGAAGTTCTTGCGAATCGACTGATGCGTCTGCTCGCGGTCCCACGGGCAACCTTCGGGACTGCGAAGCACCGCGACGATCTCGTGCAGCCGGTCGAACGTCCGGTTGCGCAGCACAGCGTCATCTGAGCGCGGCACCCAGACGAGCGACAAATTGCCGTAACCCGGCGCGCGGTCGAGCTCATAGAGCGGGACGGTCACGATCTGCTCTTCGCCCGGAACGCCTAGCGCATGGCCGATCACGACCGGATGCTCGTCCGGATACAGCTCCATCAGCGTCAGCTTGACGTCCGAGGCCGTGAAGGCATCGTATACCTGGCCGATGACGGTATGCAGCTCCGGTCGCAGCAGCGAAGCCTTCATGCTTGCCGCATCAAGCAGCTGGAAGCCTTCGATCGGATCGAAGCCCAGACGCGTGAACGCCTGATCGAGGAAGCTCTCGCCGCCCAGAATGCGCAGCGCGATGCCCTCGGGCTCGCACCGTTCGCGCAGAAGCTGGACTGTGCGCTCGGCGACCATGGGATGGCCCGGTACGGCGTACACGATTGGATCGGAGGCCGACTTCGCCTCGGCGATCAGCCGATCCGCGATCGCGGCGTAGACGTCGGGGAAAGAATCCATCTGCTCGTAGAGCTCGTCGAACGAGGCATAGGTTAGTTCGTTCTCTTGGAACAAACGCATCATCGGATGCTGGTCGGTCCGCACGAAGACGCGCTTCGCTTGCTGCAGCAGGCGCCATACGCCCAGCGTCAGCTGGTCGGCGTCGCCCGAGCCGAGACCGACGACGGTGATCGCGGATGTAGTCATATACATGGTTCATCCTTCCGGATTGGAATAGAGACTATGGCTTGCGCGACGGCGGCGACGCGGCCCTACCGGCATGCGGCTTGCGCCAGATGAGCGTGCAGCGTGCCGACATGAAGCGGCGTCACCGAGAACTTCCGCGAGAACGTCACGGATGCTTGGCATTCTTCCTCGAAGCGGACATGGACCGTATCGTGATAAGCCGTATCGAGCAAGCGAATGGCGATGAGGTAAGAGCCGTCTTCCTGCCACCTGCCGACCGCCGCGGCATCCGCCGGAACGGGCTTGGCCTTAGCATGATACACTTCGGGCGCGCTCGGCCACAGGCTGATAGCCCAAGCTTCGCCGCCCGCTTCGAACACGTATCTCTTCTCGCTCAGCGTCCACTCGATCGTACAGCCTTCATCCTCGCCGTGCAAATGCAGGCTGACAAGGCCGAGCGCGTTGTCTGCGAATCGATATTCCGCGCGTGCGCGGTTATGCGGGACGCCGCTCGCCGCAGGCGGGGCAATCGTCAGCGAGGCCAGCTTGGCGCGAAGCGCCGCGAACGCTTGGTTCGCGTCCGCCAGCGGCTCGCTCCCTTTGCGCAGCGCGGGAAGCAAGTGCGCCCATACCGCGTTCAGAATCTGCGACAAGTCGCTCAGCGAGCTGGTGAACGCGAGCACCGCCTCTTCCGCGGGCATCACCAGAATGATCTGGCCGTACGCCCCGTCCGCGCGGTACGTGCCATGCCGGTTGCACCAGAATTGATAGCCGTAGCCGGCCGACCAGTCGGAGTCTGGCTCGTCCCCGTTGGCCATCTGCGGCGATACCGACGCGTTCGCCCATTCCGCGGGAATAAGCTGCTTGCCCTGCCAATGGCCATGCTGCAAGTATAACTGACCGAACTTCGCCATCTCTTCGATGGTCAGCGACAACCCCCATCCGCCGGCCGTGATGCCCGACGGGCAGCTGTCCCAGACGGGCTTGTCCATCCCTAGCGGGGCAAATAGACGATCCTGCAAGTAATCGACGAGCCGTTCGCCCGTCACCCGCTGCAAGATGGCCGAAAGCATGTACGTAGCGCCGGTATTGTATTTAAACGCGGCGCCGGGTTCATAAGCAAGCGGCAGCGCCAAGAAAGCGCGCACCCAATCCGTCTCGCCCGACTTCAATACCGGCACGACGGTGTCGATGTCATGTCCGGTGGACATGGTCAGCAGATGCTTGATTCGCATGCTGCCAAGCTTCGGATCCGGCTGCTCGGGCAGCACGTCTTGGAAGAACGAGACGACTGTATCCTCGATCGACAGCTTACCTTCTGCCACAGCCATGCCGATTGCCGCGGACGTGAAGCTTTTGCTGACGGAGTTGGACAACCGTTTGCGGCTGGCCTCGTACGGCTGCCAGCTGCCTTCGGCGATCACCGTGCCGCGCTTCAGCAGCATGAAGCTGTGCAGCTCCTGTCCCGTCGCCTCGGCCGCTTCCACAAACGCGGTTATCGCGCCCGAAGATACGCCGAATGCCTCCGGCTCGCTCCGCGGCAGCCGCTGATTGCTCTGTGCAGCAACCATCGTGAATCCCTCCTCTATTGCGCGACGGGTCTCGCTTGCAAGCGAACCCGCCGACTACGTTGCTTCAAGGTGCACCGGTTGACGCTGTCTTAGCGGCGCGTCGCGTACTCATTCCGGATCAGCGGATTGGTTTGCGTTCACAATCCGAAGATTGAGAAGGCAGCATTCCGCGATGGAGATATGCAAGGTGAATTACAAGCGTGAATTTATAAAGTCTTGATCTCGAAAAAACGTTGCATACACCAATTGTAGGGAACGCGCCGCCGCAACGCAAGTGCGGCGGGCGCCGTAGGGTGAAGGGGTGGTGCAGCGAGGAAGGATAAGCCGCTGCGCAGCGGGTATGTGCGGCACGAGCTCGGCGCATGAGCTAGGGCGCGGGCCTCGGCGTACGGCGGGCCTAGGTTGGAGGTCTAAACGCCAGGAGGCTTGCGCCAAAGCGTGAGCTTGCCGGCAAAAACGCTGGCATGATGCTCGGCGCGGGCCTCGGCACGCGAGCCAAGGCGAGGGCTAGTCGCCCGGCGGCAGGAGCTGCAGCCGCCGGAGGCGGGCGGCCAGCTTAGCGCCGCCCGGAAGCGCGCGCACGTCGCGCGCGCTCACGCCGCCGAAGCGCAGCCCGGCGGCGAGGAACAGCGCCGCGCCGAGGCCGGTGCCGCCGAGCGCGAGCGCCGTGGCTGCCGCCCTCGGCGGCAGCCATTCGAGCAGCGCCGGGTAGGCGGCGCGCTCGAGCACTGTCAGCGCGGCGGCCATGACCGCCAGCGCCAGGACCAGGCCCGCGAGGCTCCGCGCGGGCATCCGCGCCGCGCATGCGCGGCGAACGGCGGCGGCGCTCAGCAGCGCGGCCGCGCCGAGCGCGGCGAGGCCCGCCCCTGCGGCGCCGGCGATGCCGTAGGCCGGCACGATCGCCGCGTTGAGCGCGGCCTTCAGCGCGGCCGCCGCCAGCATGTACAGCGCCGGAGCGCGCACGACGCCGACGCCCTGCAGCACCGCGGCCGCGATCGCGCTGACGGTCCCCGCCACCGCGCCCAGGCCGACCAGCGCGAAGGTCGTGGTGGCGGCTTCGTCCGCGTACAGCATCCGGTTCATCGCAGGGGCGAGCAGCACCAGACCGCATGCTGCGCCGGAACCGATCCACCAGGCCCCCTTCATGGCGAGAGCAGCCTGCGCGCGAGCGGCTGCCTCGTCTCCTTGGGCGCGAGCCGAGACCAGCCCGTGCACCAGCGCCCCCCCAACCGCCCCGGCGATCATGACAACGAGCTGCACGAGCGGCTGACCCCGGCTGTACAGTCCGAATTGCGCCATCGCCTCTGCCCCGCTCATGCCGCCCGCCGTGAGCAGCGGCGGCACGGACAACGAATCCACGACGCCGAGCACCGGGAGCGCAAGCGCGCCGAGCGTCACCGGAACTGCCAGGCCGATCAGCCTGCGCGCGATGCGCCTTCCTCCACGCTTTTCTATCGCTCCCTCCTCGGCTGCCAAGGCTCGCCGGTCATCAACCTTACGCTGCTCTCGAGCCCATAACCACGTCAGGACGGCGAGTCCTGCCATCCCGCCCGCCGCCGATCCCGCCGTGGCGCCGGCGGCGAGCATGCCGTCCGACCAGTCGAGCGCAAGGCCGGTCACGAGCAGCGAGAGCATCGCCGCAACCCGTACGGTCTGCTCCGCCAGCTGAGAGACGGCTGTTGGCAGCATACGCCCAAGCCCTTGATAATACCCGCGCAGCGCGGCCATGACCGGCACAACCCACAGCGCGAGCGCCGAGGCTCGGATGGCCCGGGAAGCGGCCGGGTCGCCAATCCATCGCGCGATCGGGTCCGCACCCGCCCACATAAGGCCGAATCCCGCGACGCCCGCCACCGCTAGCAGCAGCGTGCTGACCTGCAGCGTCCGGTACACGGCGCGCCGACCGCCGACCGCCGCTTGCTCGGCGACCATAATCGAGACCGCTACCGGCACACCGGCCGTCGCAGCCGCCAACAGCAGCTGGTAGAACGGGTAGACCGCATTATAGATGCCGAATACGCGGTCGCCCGCGAGGTTCTGCAGCGGAATCTTCTGAAGCGTTCCCAGCAGCTTGCCCAAAATGACGGCAACCCCCAGAATGGCGGCCCCTTTGACCATCGATGGCCTGCGCCCTCCGTGATCTCCCCTACGGGATTCCGAGCCGCTTGCGCCTCCGGCGCTACCCTCGTCCACCAGCTTCGCCCCGATGTCGGCATCCGTCAGTGCAGTAGCGCCCACGCTCACGCCCGCATGCATCCTGCCGATTCCTTGTTCTTTCGTTATGGCTTTATCCATTTGAACCCGAGTTCCGGTCTCCTTGCTTTCTCTTGACACGTTCAACCGCACCTGCCCGTCCATTCGCTGCATCCATTATAACCGATCGGCAGGCGAATCGGCGCGTGGCTTCGGCGAACCTTCCGCGTTCGGACAAAATAAAAAGCTTCCCGGAAGACAGATTCTTCAAGGAAGCTGAACAACTTGCTATTGCTCCATTTGCTTGGCCAGGAAACCGGCAGCGGTCTCGACCATTTTCGTTTCCATTTGCGCCATCTTCGTGTCTTCTTCCTTGCTCAGCAGCACGACAGTCCCGATCGGATCGCCGCCGGCCACAATCGGAGCCGCTACGATGGAACTGAATGTTTCGCCGATATCCTTGATGACCTCGAAGGAACCGCCGCCCGATTCGGACACCGCCTTCCGGTTCTCCATGCAGCTCTCGAGCAATTGACCGATTTGCTTTTCCAAATAATCTTTCTTGGACGCACCGGCCACTGCGATGATGTTATCGCGGTCCGAGATCAATGCGATATGGCCCGTGCTTTCCGAAAGCGATTCCGCGTATTCCTTGGCGAACGTGCCAAGCTCTCCGATCGGCGAATATTTCTTCAAAATCACTTCTCCGTCGCGGTCGACGAAAATTTCAAGCGGGTCGCCTTCTCGAATGCGCAGCGTGCGGCGGATCTCCTTCGGGATCACGACGCGGCCGAGATCATCGATGCGGCGAACAATACCAGTTGCTTTCATGTTCTAGTTGCCCCACTTTCTTGGAAGATTTTGAATTTCGACAGATGGCTGCGGTAATGGTTGTTGTGCTTTTTTCTATCGCTCAAGAGGAGAAGATCCTGGACTAGATGGTGATTCGAATCTGACCATAGTATTCATCCCCTCCCAATTTCTTATGCACGGCCCAAAACCGCTTCCTTGCTGAATTTACCCGACTGGAACCAACTCCCACGACCCTCTTTCTCCGCTCCAAATCCGGTCGGCCGGCAACAGCTGCGTACGGCGCTTGCCCTATTGGTCCGCGAGCGTCCGCAAAACGTTCCAACACAGCCACGCTCTTACAGTCCCCTTTCCCTCCGGTGTCCATTCGGGTGGTAGTCCGACGATTCTCAACATCCCGCCACAGTTGGCTGTATCCATGCGAAAAAGCGCCGGTTGCCGCCCGGCGCTCCTTACCTGTAGGTGTTAGTCTTTCACGAAACGAATACATACCGGCGCGCCGAGCTCGGCACGATGTCCCGTCGGCGTCAAGCGGCCGCTCGCTTCATCAATGCGATAGCTGACGATCGAATTGGACTGCTGGTTGGCCGCCAGCAGCCAACGGTCATCGGCCGTAATCGCGAAATTGCGCGGGTAACTACCCTCGGTGGATACGTGCTCGACTGGCGTCAGCCGGCCATTCTCACCGACTTCGAACACGGCAATGCTGTCATGCCCGCGGTTGGACGTATACAAGTAGCGACCGCTTGAAGACAGATGGATATCTGCGCTCCAGCTGACGCCATCATAGCCGTCAGGCAGCGTCGAGACCGTCTGCACCAGCGCGAGCGCCGAATCCTCCGCCCGATATTCGTACACGCAGACCGTATTGTTCAGCTCGCCCACCAGGTAGAGCCACTTCCCGGACGGGTGAAAATCCATATGCCGCGGCCCCATGCCGGGCGCAACGTCCGTCTCGCCCCGCTTGACGAGCTTGCCCGCCTGGCGGTCGAGCTCATAATGCACGATCTTATCGATGCCCAAGTCGGCCACCAACACATAACGGCCTTGCGCATCGAGGATGGACGAGTGAGGATGCGGTCCCGCCTGACGGTCCGCCATGACGCTTGCGCCCTCGTGGCGCACATGGTCTGCCGTTGGACCTATCGAACCGTCGGCCATGACCGGATATAAGGACAAGGTGCCGCCGCCGTAATTGACGACCACCAGCCACTTCTCCTCGGGATCATGCACGACATGACACGGCGCGGAACCGAGCGAGGATTGCTCGTTCAGCGGGGTAAGCCCCTGGCCGTTCAGATCGACGACGAACGCGCTCAATGTGCCCGGACGCTCGTCCGTCGTCTCGCCCACGGCATAGACCCGGGAAGCATCCTGGCCGAGAGTCAGGAATGACGGGTTCTCGATTCCCTTCACGCCGTATTGCTTCGTCATGGCGCCCGTCTCGGTATCAAGCACATACGCATATAGGCTTTCTTCGTTCTTCTGCGCATAAGACCCGACATAAAATAATTGCTTCATCCCTATCGCTCCTTCTTCATATCCTGCGTATTTCGCGTACTCTTACGACCGCTAGCCGCTTTTGAAACAGCACGAGCCCAGCCGGGGCTTCCCGGCTAGGCTCGCTGATGCTCATGAGGCGTGCTATTTCTTCTCTTCCGTGCTCTTCTCGGCGTTCGTGGACGCGCCGCTATTGGTTGTCCCTTCTTTGGCCGCGCCGCCGTTCGTTGCGCCACCTTCGGTCGTACCGCTATTCGTCGCACCGCCGTTCGTCGTGCCTTCCGTCGACGTCTGAGGCAGGTTCGTTTTCGTAATGAGGCCCGGCAGCTCTTTGGTCATGAAATCGTTCAACGCCGCGGAAGCGACCGATTGCTTGATCGATGTCTTCTGCTCGTCCGTCAGCTTATCGAACGCCGTCGCTTCGCGCTTCTCGACTTTAATGACGTGGTAGCCGTATTGCGTCAGGACCGGTTCGCCGATTTTGCCGATTTCCTGCTTGTTGGCAGCATCCTTGAACTCGGCGACGTATCCGCCAACCGCGGCGGCGTCGTAGAGGCCGCCTTTGTCCTTAGAGCCCGGGTCGTCGGAGTATTCCTTCGCCAGCGCCGTCCAGTCGCCGCCCGCATCGAGCTTCTTCTTGACTTCCTGCGCGCGCTTCAGCGCTTCCTCTTCCGTGCGGAGCTCCTTGCCCGTGTTGGAATCGGTCGTCGCGACAAGGATGTGGCGCAGCGTCACGATGTTGTAATCGTTCTTGGTCTCTTCATACTTCTTCTTCACTTGCTCGTCGGTCACTTTGTCTTGCTCGTTGGCCATGATCGACGTAATCAAGCCGTAGAAATATTTAATATCGGCCTCCGACAGCTTCGCATCCTCGACCTGCTTCTTCAGATCGGCATTTGTCTTCTCGGCCTCCGTGAGTTGATTGTAGAATTCGTTCGTCTTGGTATCCGTTTCCTTCTTCTTTTCGTCCGTCTGCTCCGGCAGGCGAGTTTGAAGAATCTTGTAGCCGACGTATTCCTTCAGGAACTGCTCTTGCAGCTGTGGAATTTGCAGGTAGCTGGCCACGTCGGGATTGACGATTTTGAAGAACGCCGTGTACTTGGCATATTCCTCTTCCGTTACTTTGCCCTCTTTATATTCAGCCACGATCTTGGTGTCGCTGGCTCCAGGAACGGCGCTTGCGCCGCTTCCTTGCTCGTCTTTCTTGCCGCAGCCTGCCGCGAGGACAAGCGTGAGGACCGCCGTCATCGCAAGGAGCGTCCCCTTCTTCCAGTTAATGCGCAACATCTTGTAGTTCCCCTTTCGATTGAATGGTGTCCTTATACTGCGTCAAAAAGCGCTCCAGCAGCTCCATCTTCTGATCCATGGCAAGGCCTTTGCCCCGCAGCTGCACAAGGGGATTCGGATCGCCGTCGGGATGACGGACGAACCGGTTCTCGAACGTTAGGCAGAGCAGATCGACCTTCTTCTTGTCGAAACGCGGCTTCTCCCGCTCCGCGAATTTGAGGATGAGGTCATCGCCCTTCTGGCTGATTTGCTCAATACCGCATGCCGATCCGAGCGTCTTCACGCGCGCGACCGACAGCAAGTTGTCGACGGCCTGCGGCAAATCGCCGAAGCGGTCGATCAGCTCTTCGCGCAAATCTTCGCCTTCCTCCACGGAACGAACCGCTGCCACTTTCTTGTAAATCTCTATCTTCTGTATGCTATCGTAAATGTAAGCCGAGGGCAAGTACGCGTCGATGCTGATATCGATCATCGTCACGATTTCCTTGACCGGCGCCGGAGCGCCATCCATGCCGATCTTCCGCTTGGCGATCTCGTCGGCCAGCATCTGCGAATACAGGTCGAAGCCGACCGAGGCGATGAACCCGTGCTGCTCCGCGCCGAGCAGATTGCCCGCTCCGCGGATGGCCAGGTCGCGCATCGCGATTTTGAAGCCGGACCCGAGCTCCGTGAACTCCTTAATCGACTGCAGCCGCTTCTCCGCCACCTCGGTGAGCACCTTGTCCCGCTGGTACGTGAAATACGCATACGCGATCCGGTTGGACCGGCCGACGCGGCCGCGCAGCTGATACAGCTGGGACAGCCCCATCTTGTCCGCGTCGTGCACGATCAGCGTGTTGACGTTCGGAATATCGACACCCGTCTCGATAATGCTCGTGCTGACGAGCACGTCCGATTCGCCGTCCAGGAAATCGAGAATCGTCTTCTCCAGCTCCTGCTCGGACATTTGGCCATGGGCGACCGCCACCTTCGCGTCCGGCACGAGCATGTTGATCTGCTCCGCCATCTGGTAGATGCCCTGCACCCGGTTGAACATGTAATACACCTGTCCACCCCGCGCCAGCTCCCGTTCGATCGACTCGCGTACGAGCGCCGGGCTGTACTCGACGACGTACGTCTGCACGGGGAACCGGTTCTCCGGCGGCGTCTCGATGACCGACAGGTCGCGCACGCCGAGCATCGACATGTGCAGCGTCCGCGGAATCGGCGTCGCCGTCAGCGTGAGCACGTCGACGTTCGTCTTCAGCCGCTTCAGCTTCTCCTTGTGCGACACGCCGAACCGCTGCTCCTCGTCAATGATGAGCAGGCCGAGATCCTTGAACGTAATATCCTGCGACAGCAGGCGGTGCGTGCCGATGACGACATCGACGGAGCCGTCCTTGATGCCTTTCATCGTCTCGTTCTGCTCTTTGCGGGAGCGGAAGCGGCTGAGCACTTGAATTTTGAACGGGAATTCGGAGAACCGCTCGCGGAACGTCTCGTAATGCTGCTGCGCCAAAATCGTCGTCGGCACGAGGATCGCCACCTGCTTGCCCTCGATCGCCGCCTTGAACGCCGCGCGCACGGCGACCTCCGTCTTGCCGTATCCAACGTCGCCGCAGAGCAGCCGGTCCATCGGACGCGGGGTCATCATATCCTTCTTGATCTCTTCGATCGCCCGCAGCTGGTCGCGCGTCTCATCGTACGGGAACATGTCCTCGAATTCCTGCTGGTAGCTGGTATCCTGTCCGAACGCGAATCCCGTCGTGGCCTGCCGATCGGCATACAGCTTGATCAAATCGTCGGCGATGTCCTTCACGGACGACTGAACCTTGCTCTTCACGCGCGTCCATTCGTTGCCGCCCAGCTTGTAAACCTTCGGCTCCTTCTCCTCCGAACCGACGTACTTCTGGATGAGGTCGATTTGCTCGATCGGAACCGACAGTTTGTCGCCGCCCGCATACAAAATATGAATGTAGTCCTTGTGAATACCGGCAATCTCCAGCGTGCCGATGCCGACGTATTTGCCGATGCCATGATTCTGGTGGACGACGTAATCGCCGACCTTCAGCTCGGTATAGCTCTTGATCCGCTCGGCGTTGTCGACCTTCTTGTCGGCGCGCCGGACTTTGCGCTGCTTCTGCGAGAACATCTCGCCTTCAGTGATGACGATTAGGTGGATCGACGGCAGCTCGAAGCCCGCCTGCAGATTACCCTCCACCATCGTCGGCGGTTCAATGTCGTAGTCTTGCAGAACGCGGCGCATCCGATCTATGCGCTCCGCATTCCCGGCTACCATGATAATATTCGCGTTCGCCTTGCGCCACCGCTCCATCTCCGTCTTCAGCACGTTCATCTGGCCGTGGAAATTCTGCATCGCCCGGCTGACCACGTTGACGATGTTCTGCGGGTGCGTATGCGGGATCTGACGTAAGAACAGCGACATGAACAACGTTGGGAACGGCCGCTGATAAAGAATTTCATCCGACGGACGCGCCAAAACGAAGCCCGGCAGCGATTTGCCATTAGACAGCAGGTGCGTGGCCCATTCCGCCTCGTCCCGCTCCAGCTGGCGGCCGGTCTCTATCAACCTCGTCGGCTCGTCGTAGATAAGCAGCGTATCGCTTGGCATATAATCGAACAGCGTCTTGCGCTCAGGATAGAGCAGCGCCACGTATTTGTACAGCTCGGTAAAATACTGATGCTCCCGCAGCTTCTCCAGCTCGCCGCCCATCTCGGCGCGCAGCCGGTCTTTGGCGGTGCGGTCGGTCATCTTCTGCAGCTGTTGCTCCAGCAGCTCGGAAGCGCGCTGCGCCGCCTGCTCCATGCGGGCATTGTCCGCCAACAGCTCTTGGCATGGCGGGATGACGTAGCTCTCCAGCTTCTCGATGGACCGCTGCTCCGACACGTCGAACGAGCGGATGGAATCGACCTCGTCATCGAACCATTCGATCCGGTACGGATGCGCAGAGGTGAGCGGATACAGATCGACGATGCCGCCGCGCACGCTCATCTCGCCTTTGGTCTCAACCTTGTCGGTACGCACGTAGCCGAGCTCGATCAGCCGGTGTAAAAACGCTTCCATCGGAACTGTCTCGCCGACCCGAATCTCCACGCGCGCTGCCGCCATCACTTCCGGTAGCGGCAAATACCTTCTGGCGCCGGAGAACGGCACGACAACAACCCCGCGAAACCCTTGCGACAGGCGGATAAGCGCATCCATCCGCTGGGCAAGCGTCTCGGGGCTCGATATGGCGGCTTCCGCCGCAACCAGTTCATTGGCTGGGTACAACAGCACTTCGCCGGGGGACAAACATTCCGTCAAATCCTCCGCTACTTTCTGAGCCGCGAACATATTGTGGGTCACGACGAGCATCGGGCGGTCCAGCTCGCGCGCGAGCGCCGCCAGCATCACCTGCCGCGACGAGCCCGCCAATCCGGAGATCAGCTGCTCCTGCATCCCTTTTCTAACACCGGATAAGACCGATTGGAAATCGGCATCCGCGGCATAAGCCGTTAATAATGGTTTCAACGTACTGGCACCCCGTTTCATTCCGCAAAAAAGTATTCCTATACCGAATGCGCCGGTTAGACGCTTTCGCACATTAACGAACTAAAATTCTATTACGCGTCGCAGTAGTGGTCGCTGCGCCCGCAGCCCCGAATGGCTATATGTGCGTCCTGCCGCCGAAGAGCCCGCCCGCCGGAAAGTTCACAAAAGGAGCCTCGGCCGAAAAGCCAAGACTCCCTTGCATTCTTCCCCGCGCCGCGCGCGGCTCCTCTTGCTATTGCAGCGGACTTGCGACCAGCGAAAGCTCCGGATTGGCCTCTAGCGCCTCTCGGCAATAGTCGCATACCACTTTGACGGTAACGTCTCCGTTTGGGTTATACGCTATTATATCGCTGCGCTCTTCAGGGGTCAAGAAATGGAAACCAAGCTGCAGTTCCGATACTTGCGCGCTGTCGATCGACCCGATTTGGCTTTTGCAATGCCGGCAGATATAGTTTACAGCCATGTGTATGCCTCCCGAGGATTTGTTATACCCTCAGTATGCCCGCTTTGGCCGGAATCTAACGGCTTGCCTGCCTCCTCCTACCGGTTATACTTGGCCATCGTCTTCTCGAAGGAGTTGGTCAGCGCGAACTCCATCGCATCGCACGTCTCCACCACCATTCCCGCCAGCTTGTCATGCTCGCTCTTCGGGAAGTTGGACAGCACGTAGTCCGCGATGTTCTGTCCCGGGTTGGGGCGGGAGATGCCCATTCGAATTCGATCGAACGTCTGGGTGCCGGTATGTTGAATGATCGATTTGATGCCGTTGTGGCCACCGGCGCTGCCTTGATACCGAAGACGGATCTTGCCGATTTCCGTATCCAGGTCATCATACACGACGATGAGGTCGGATAAACTCGCTTTGTAGAAGTCCATGTAGGCTCTAATGGTCTCGCCGGATAAATTCATATACGTCATCGGCTTAATGAGCGCGACTTTAGTCCCGGCAATATGACCTTCCCCCACCAGCGCTTTGAACTTGCTTTGGGTTACGCTAATGCCATGCCGTCTGGCCATCTCGTCGATCGCCATAAAGCCCACATTGTGGCGCGTACCCGCGTATTGCGTGCCCGGATTGCCGAGCCCTACGATCCATTTCATGCTGCTTCCCTCACTTCTCAAGCTTCGCGGGCTGAATGCCTATACAGGACTTCAAGCCCAAAGGTGTAATCTTTTTGTAATTCATGCAACGATTTGCCCTTCTCGATTGTCTTCTTAGTATAGATAGAGCTTATGGTGCCCTGCAATCCAAAACAAGCGAAGGAGCGTCTTGCACATGTATCAGAATGGACAACTGCTTCACAAGGATGATCAATTTCAGGATCACTGCGACCATCAAGTTCCGATTCAAATTTATCACGGCCGTCATCATAGCGATATTGGCTACGTGGAGAATTATTCCGAAGTGTTCGTCAAGGTCAATAATGTGTTCTACAACCGGAGGCAATTCACCTTCGTGTCCCGGCCGGGATATTGAAAAATAACGCCATCGCCCGATAATGGGCTTCAACGCAAACAAGGGCCGCGCGCGGCAGCCCTTGTTTGTTTTCGTATGCGCACGGGAACCGGCGGCGGCGCCGCCTTGTCCCCGATCATCCGTTACGCTATTAGACGGAAGTATGTACGTCCTCCATGTTGGCCTCTTCCGCACGCTCCGCCGCTTCCTTCTGTTCCACTTCCGCCTCTGCCGCTTCTTCCGCGGACAGCTCCTTCTGCGGCGCCAGAATCGTCACGATGACTTGGGCCGGGTCCACTTTCGTCGTGACCCCATTCGGCAGCTGCAGGTCGACTACAAGAAGGTTCTCCCCGATTTGCAGCTGGGATACGTCGACTTCGATTACATCCGGAATATTGTTCGGCAGACAGTGGATTTCGAGCTCGTGGATCATCGCTTGCAGAATGCCGCCTTCGCGCACCCCCGCCGAATCGCCCGTCAGCTCAACGCGCACCTGCGTCCGTACTTCCTCGTTCATGTTGACTTGGTGGAAGTCGATATGAATCACCGACCGCGAAATCGGATCGCGCTGCACTTCCGTGAGCATCACCGGCTGCTTGCCGGCTGCGCCTACTTCCAGTTCGAGCAAGGCGTGAGGGGTCGTGCGAAGGAGCTGCTGCAATTCCTTCTCGTCCACTGCGATGCTTACCGGAGCCGCCAGCTTCTTGCCGTAGACGACGCCCGGCACCGTCCCCTTCTTCCGCAGTTGGTTCAGCTCGCCGCGTGTCTTAACCGTTCTTTCTTGAGCCTTAAATGGAATCGCCATGTGCAAAACCTCCTATAGTGTATGCGTGCAGTCGCCGCAAACTTGGACACGTGATTTCCATATATTCTTACCCAATTTGGCCCCAGAATAACCAACAAGCCACTGCGGCAATCGCAGGCCATGGTCAACGCACAGCGCTGTATGCCGACGAAATGCAAAAGAACACCGTCCAAATAGGATCGGTGTTCCTTCACGTTATGGATAGAGACAGCTCTCGAATGAGCGCCAGCTCGCCTAGTTCTTCTTCGCGCTTTCCTTCTTCGCTTTAGCGCGAGCCCGGATTTTGTCCGCGTAGCCGGCCTTGTTCACTTGGCGCTCACGCGCAATCGCCACGTCGCCCGCCGGTACGTCATGCGTGACCGTTGAACCGGCCACCACGTATGCGCCGTCGCCGACTTTCACCGGCGCGATCAAGTTGACGTTGCTGCCGACGAAGGCCCCATCGCCGATCTCGGTCAGCGACTTGTTGAAACCGTCGTAGTTGACCGTAATTGCGCCGCAGCCGATATTGACGTCCTTGCCGACCTTGGCGTCGCCGACATAGCTCAGATGCGATACTTTCGAGCCGTCGCCCAACTCCGCGTTCTTCAGCTCGACGAAATCGCCGATTTTGCAATCCTTCCCGACCTTGGAGCCCGGACGAATGTAGGCGAACGGTCCGACGGACGTTCCCTCGCCGATCGATGATTCGGCGATAACCGAGTGTTTGACTTCTGCCCCGCTTGCTACGATCGTATCCGTCAAATCCGCGCCGGGTCCGATGATGCAATCTTCCCCGATGACCGTCTTGCCGCGCAGCATGCTGCCCGGGTAGACCACGGTGTCGGAACCGATCACGACATCGGCTTCAATATAAGTCGCGGCCGGATCGATAATCGTGACGCCGCCGATCTGATGAGCCCGCACGATCCGTGCACGCATCAGCTGCTCCGCCTCCGCCAGACCGACGCGATCGTTCACGCCGACGCCTTCCGCGAAGTCCGGCGCGACGTACGCTTCCACTGTCTCGCCCGCCTTGCGTAGAATCTCGAGCACGTCAGTCAAATAATATTCGCCTTGCGCGTTCTCATTCGTCACAAGCTTCAGCGCCTCGAACAGTTTCTTGTTATCGAAGCAATACATGCCGGTATTGATTTCCGTAATCGCCGCCTGCTCCGGCGTACAGTCCTTCTGCTCGACGATCCGCTGCACGCGACCGTCTTCTCCGCGCACGATGCGGCCAAGCCCCTGCGGGTTCGGTACGACCGCGGTCAACACGGTCGCTGCCGCTCCGCGCTCCGCATGCAGGTCGAGCAGCGATTGAATGGTGCCGCTCGTGACCAGCGGCGTGTCGCCGTACAGAATGACAGTGGTGCCTTCTTCGTCGCCGAGCAGCGCTTCCGCTTGGCGAACGGCATGGCCTGTTCCCAGCTGCGTCTCCTGGAGCACGAATTCCGCGCCATCGCCCACATAGGCTTGAACGGCTTCCGCGCCGTGGCCGACGACCACGACTGTGCGCTCGCAGGCGGCTTCCTTCACCGTTTGCAGCACGTGGCCAACCATCGGCTTACCGCATACCGGGTGCAATACCTTATACAATTTTGATTTCATCCGCTTGCCTTGACCGGCCGCAAGCACGATTGCCATCACTTTCATGAACGTAATCCCCCCTGAGAATCCTAGAGCCTTGCGCATTCTATATTACATGCGGCTTACCGCAACATGTGCTCTATTGAGCATAGCTTATATCTTCCCAAAAGAAAAGAGAGCCGGTGACCGGCTCTCTTCTCCCGCGAAAGAATGCGCGGGGCGCTCCATGCGCCCGGTATTCAGACGCAAATCTGCAGGCAAAGCTCCCTTCCGAAAGCGGACGGTGGTCCATGCTGCACGAAACCCCTCTTACATCACTTACGCTCCTTCTTCAATCACTTCTTCTTCCGTCGCAGCGCGCTCGTATTCGGCGAGCACCGCCGCTTGAATTTTCTCACGGGTCGTCGAAGAGATTGGATGCGCGATATCGCGGAATTCTCCATCCGGAGTCCGCTTGCTCGGCATTGCCACGAACATACCATTGTTGCCGTCGATCACGCGGATATCGTGAACAACAAATTCATTGTCAATGGTGATGGATGCGATGGCTTTCATGCGGCCTTCGGAATTTACGCGGCGGAGTCTGACATCGGTAATTTGCACTTGTGTTCACCACCTTTGCCTTTCAAAGACTTGCTTTATATTTCCACATGGCCTTTCAAATTCCTTCATGATTTTGGTAAATTAACGCCAACTTTAAAAATATTTTTTCTATTCAAAACTTTTTCGATTCTATTCGACGTTGATCGATGCAATCAGTTCAATTTCGACAAGTACATCTTTCGGAAGCCGTGCTACTTCTACCGTCGAGCGAGCTGGTTTATGGTCGCCGAAGTAAGAGGCATAGATCGCGTTCACTGCTGCGAACTGGTTCATATCCTTAATAAACACGGTCGCTTTGGCCACATCCTGGAACGTCGCGCCCGCTTCAGCCAGTACCGCCTCGAGGTTGCGGAATACCTGATGTGTCTGTTCCTCGATGCCGCCCTCCACCAATTCCCCGGCTGCGTTCAGCGGGATTTGGCCGGACGTAAATAGAAGATTGCCTAATTTAATCGCTTGCGAATAAGGGCCGATCGCCGCTGGCGCTTTATCCGTCGCGATCGATTGCGGTTGCAGTTTCATGTAAGTGTGCCTCCTTCGGTTTTGTAAGGTTTATACAATCAAGACTTCAGATGAATTAGACCATAACCCGCGGCAGATTGCAAAGCCCGTCCGCAGACGGCACACCGAGCGTTTGCGATTTCATGGCGAAAAGGACGCGCCATCCGGCACGTCCTTCCATTGCCCCGCTTAGCTCGGGTCCGCTTTATGTTGATCAAAAAAATTGCCCAGCACGATCGTCGTTTGCTTCGTCTTCAAATCGACTGCCGTCAATTTCGCCAGCGAAACGTAGTCCTCGAATAGACGCTCCTCGTTCTCCAGCTCGCCCGACTCGACGAATACGCCGACGCCCGCGACATGCGCGTTAAACTCGTGCAGCAGGTCCATCATGCCCTGTATCGTGCCGCCGGCCTTCATGAAATCGTCGATGATCAACACGCGGGATTGCTCCCTCAGCGCGCGTCTGGCCAGCGACATCGTCTGGATCCGCTTGTTCGACCCGGAGACGTAGTTAATGCTGACCGCGGAACCTTCCGTCACCTTGTTATCGCGGCGGACGATCACGACCGGCAGATTCATGGACGCCGCCGTCGCATAAGCGAGCGGGATACCCTTCGTCTCCACCGTCATAATGACGTCGATTTCCTTGGACGCGAAAGCGGTTGCGAACATCCGCCCAATATCGGCGAGCAGACCGGGCTGGCCCAGCATGTCGGTCATATATAGGTACCCGCCCGGCAGCACGCGCTCCGGCTGCTCCAGCTGGCCGCAGACGCGTTCCATGATCTTGCGCGCTTCTTCCACATGCATCTTCGGTGTATACTTCACGCCGCCTGCCGCTCCCGCGAGCGTATGAAGCTCCCCTAAGCCCTCTTCCTCGAACACCTCTTTAATGATGGCGAGGTCTTCACTGATCGAAGACTTGGCAGATTGGTAGCGGTCGGCGAAGGCTGTCAGCGAAATTAACGTATGGGGGCGATTCAGCAAATATTGCGTCATCTCTACAAGCCTTGCACTTCGTTTTAATTTCTTCAATGCGATTCACCCCTGGCTAAATCCGAATAATATAAAGACAATATATCATTTTTATACGGATTTAATCAAGGCATACGTCTGGTTCATGTTAGCCTTCATGTCAGCATTCTTACCACGTACACTTCTTTGCAAAATCCGCGCAGTCCATTATAAATCCGCGACACCTTCGCTTCCTTGCTGACCAGGCCGAAAACGGTCGGCCCGCTGCCTGACATAAGCACGCCGTCGGCCCCCAAGCGCTCCATGCTTTCCTTCACCTGCAGCACTTCCGGATACAGACCGAGCGTCACGTTCTCCAGCACGTTGCCAAGCCGGTCGCAAATGTCCGTGAACGAACCTCGTTCAATGGCATCCAGCATATCCGCGGCCGACGGATGCTCTTTCAGCTCGGCTGCCCGCAGCCGCCCGTATACATCGGCCGTCGAGACGTTAATCGGCGGCTTAGCCAACACGACCCAGCATTGCGGCGGGTTCGCGATTCGCTCCAGCTTCTCGCCCCGTCCCGTAGCCAGCGCCGTACCGCCCGTTACGCAGAACGGCACGTCCGAACCCAGCTCGGCTCCGAGCTCGCATAATTCCTCCGTGGAGATGCCCAGTCCCCACAGTCGGTTAAGCCCGCGCAGCGTCGCCGCCGCGTCGCTGCTTCCGCCCGCCAGGCCTGCGGCCACCGGGATATTCTTGTCCAGGTGAATGTACACGCCCTTGCGCACGTCGTAGCGCTCCTTGATCAGCTGCGCAGCCTGGAAGGCTAGATTCTTCTCGTCCAGCGGAATATAACCGGCCTGGCTGGAAATCACGATGCTGTCTCTGGGCATCTCCTCCATGGTCAGGCGATCGGCGAGATCAACCATGGTCATTACCATCTCGACCTCATGGAAGCCGTCCTCGCGCTTGCGCAGCACGTCGAGCATTAGATTGATTTTTGCCGGAGCTTTCTCATAAATTTTCATTCGTCGTCACCCGCTCATTCCCATTTCACTCCGCGCCAATATCGCGCGAAACACCATTTATCCCTATTTTAACAAAAGGGCAAAAGAAAAGCTAAGACACCGCTCCCGCTTCTTGCGGGCAGCCCCTCGAATCGAGCTGCACGCGGCTTCATCCTGCGGGTCTGAGGCATCTTAGCTTATGGTGGCGGGTATTCGGTCCATTAATTGCGATATGCGCTTTGGTCTGCGCCTTGACGCGGCATAGCCCCGAACGGGATAAAGCCAGCCTGCGCATCTTCCTGTGCGCGTTGAGAGCGGGCTATATACGGGCTCTGCTGCGTATACGCTTGCGGCCGTTGGGGGTTCGGGTTGGCCGGCTGCGCGTAGCCGCCTACCGTCGCTCCGCTCGAGAATGTCGATCCCGCGTAGGCAGGCATGGTCGTCGCGTGCACCGGTGCGCCAAGATTGCTTGCTGGTACGGCGCTTGCCGCATATACAGGCTGCTCGCGCCCCGGAGCTCCCTGGCTCGAAGACTGCACCGCGTAGTCGGTCGTTTGCCGTTGCTGTTGTTGCTGCTGCGTATAACGGCGTGCTACCGCGTCGGCCCGTTCCGCCGCTTTGGTGTCTTCATATTGCTTGGCGGCTGCCTGTTCGGCCAGCTGGATGGCCCTCTTCACCATGTTGCCTGCGTCCTTCGCGCGTATGCCGCCCCAACCTTCTTTTTGGACGGTCTCGTAAAAGCCCAGATCTTTCGCCAGCTCGTATTTTAATTGCTCGCTCATTGTGCTTCTGCGTCTGCGACTCATTTGCCTTGTCCTCCTCTATGCCTCTTTACGCTCTAGTGTGTGCTCCTCGCGTTCGCCTATGCGCCGGCCTCCCGCCGTTTTTATCCAGCACAAAAAGAACGCGAGCTGCTTCGCGCCGCTTGAGCCCCGGACATCCCCTAAAGGATTAATCGCGTTGTTCAAGCCGCGCGAAGCAATCGCGTTCTTGCTTGTCGTGCTATGTGGAAGGGAACGTTTATTGCAAATAGGTTATGCGAATCTGGCCGTCGTCGCTATCCACGGTTACCTCGACCGACTCGGTCAAAATATCCGCATAGCTGTAGGACACCCGCTTGAACGCGTGCGCCTCCTGGTCCAGTTTCACAATGAATACAGAAGGGTAGATCTCTTCCAACACACCGGTACGTTCGATGGTCTTTCGCCGACCACCGTTAGCTCGAAGCCGAATCTTGGCGCCCACATGGGCTTCCAGACTGCGTTTGATTTCCAACAGCGCATTTTTTGCCATTGTCCACTACCACCTCTTTCCTTGTCCATTATAGCGCGACTGAGGTGGTTTGTCAAAAATTTATATTATAACAGCGAACAAAATAATCTGTCAATAAATTTTTTGTAGAGTTTTTCGGGTTCATGCATATTTGACTAAAGTTGCGGTATATTAAACAGTTGGCTTCACGCCCGTCAGCGTTTTGGGCTTTGGCAGGCCCACCCGGTATTTGCCAACCGTCTCGATTCCTCCTACGCCGTCGAAGCCGCTGATAGTCCCTTGAATGACGTCTGGCAGGTTGATCGTCTCTTTAATCGGCGTAAAGGCCGATTTGATCGCAATATACACCGGATCCAGCGCGTGAATGAGCACGCGACCCGGCGAACTCGCAAAATTCGCGCCTGCGTACAGCAGCGCCTCGAAATGGGACTGGCAGGCCCCTGCTACGACGATTAGCCCATCGCGGCTTTTCTCGTAGTCCCGGGCAATCCGGACAGCATTGACGAAATTCTGCGAATTTTTGTAACTGGCCAAACTGTACAAATCGTTCGTCATCCGGTTCTTCAGCACCCCGTCATGGCCGGTGATGACGACAATATCCGGGTGTAACTGCGGCAGCAGGCTCCTGACCGTCTCCGCCATTTGCGACTCGTGCACATAAACGCCGTGCGCCGGCACCCTCATTTGGGCGTACAACTGCATACTCTTCTTTAAATAGTTCGCATCCCCGTCCAGATGCAGCACCTTGCCTGGCATTTCGAAGAACGGATGCTTCGTCTCCGTCAGCGCCAGTCGCTGCCCTACATCCCCTTTCATCGCCTGCTGCTCCCGCTGCTCCTGCATCCGCTGAAGCGACTCGTATTCCTTCACGCGCGCCATCCTGGCCGCGCCGCTATACTCCGGATTAGGCACAATCGCCAAGTCGTCCATAGGCGAGTCGGCCAGCAGCCGATAGTCCGTTCCTTTTAGCATAGCCGACTGATGGTGTAGCGATGCAATGCGAAATAGGACGTCCCCGCCATACGATTTGCGGACGACCAGGTCCCCTTGCTTCATGGGCAAATCACCTCTTCGTCTATCGTATGGGAAGGGGGGGCGTTTGGTGCCCCTGCCATAGGCCTATTTCGAGGGCGGCTGCCCTGCTTCCCTCCCCCCACCCCCTCCGCCGCAATGCTGTTAGGTTAAAAGGGGCTCCGCCCCTTTGACCCCACTTTTGTTGCCCCCTCCCCCTTCCCCCCGATGCTGTCAGGTTAAGAAGGGCTCCGCCCCTTTGACCCCGCTTTTGTTGCCCCTCGCCCCTTCCCCCTCCGCCGAGGGGAACCAGAGGACTTCGCCCTCTGGACTCCCTTTTTCGTGCTGACACGTTTGTTCGCGGGTGGCGGGTGGGTTCGAACGTGGCACGCTTTTGTCCTCGCGGACAAGGCTTCAGTTGGTTTTGATGTTAGTTCGAAAGCCTAAGTCTGTCGACTATAGGCCGTTGGTGCTTCAACCGGCGTTTTTCCTTAACCTAACAGCATTGCCCTTCCCCCTCAGCTGAGGGGAACCATAGGACTTCGCCCTCTGGACTCCCTTCTTCGTGCAGCCACTATGGCTCGTGAGCGGCGGGTTGCTTCGAGCGGGCACGCCTTTGTCCTGTCGGACAAAGCTTCAGTGGGTCTTGAAGGCCATCCTAAGACATTATGGCTTCATCGGTCGTTTTTCCTTAACCTGACAGCATTCCCCCTCCGCCAGGGGCTCCAAGGGCGCTGCCCTCCTCCCTTTCGGCTGGCCTTAGTCGACTTCCGGAAGTCGCCGCTCTCTTGCGTCTTGAAACGCCAAAAAACCGTGCCTGTTCGGCACGGTTACCTTGCAGCTAACTCTGGAGCTCCCTAAAACCCCGCGGCGATCAACGCCCGGCTGAGCGCGGCGAACTCCTCCAGCGAGAGCGTCTCGCCCCGGCGGGACGGATCGATGCCGATAGAGGCGAGAATCGGGCCGAGCTGCTCCCGGTTGGCTTTGCCCACGTAGGCGGTCAGGTTGTTGGCTAGCGTCTTGCGGCGCTGCGCGAAGCAGGCCTGAACGGTGCGGAAGAAATGTCCCTCGTCCTCTACCTGTACCGGCGGTTGCTTGCGCACGGCTAACTTAATCACCGCGGAGTCGACGTTCGGCTGCGGGATGAAGACCGTATGCGGCACGATGCAGACAAGCTCTGCTTCGCAGTAATACTGTACGGCGACGCTGAGGCTCCCATACTCCTTACCGCCCGGCTTGGCCGCCATCCGCTCAGCCACTTCCTTCTGGATCATAACGACGATGTTCTCGAGCGGCAGCTTCTCCTCGAGCAGCTTCATGAGAATCGGCGTGGTCACGTAATACGGCAAATTGGCCACGACGCTGACGCCGCTCAGCCCTTCGAACTGCCGTGCCATGAGCTCGCTCAAGTTCAGCTTCAACACGTCGCCATGCTCGATATGCACGTTATCCGTATCCGCGAAAATATCGCCCAGGATCGGGATTAAGCGATCGTCAATCTCAATGGCTGTCACACGAGCCGCTTCGCTGGCGAGATGCTGGGTAAGCGCGCCGATGCCGGGGCCAATCTCCAGCGCCCCCTTGGTCTTGTCGAGGCCGGCGGCGGAGACGATCTTGCGCAAAATATTTTGATCGATCAGGAAGTTCTGTCCTAGACTCTTCTTGAACGAGAAGCCGTACTTCTGGATAATATCCTTCGTCCGCTTCGGTGTCGCTACCTCGATGTTGATTGTCATTGGCCGCTTCCTCCGGTTTCTTGATCCATCTGCGCCATCGCCTGGTCGAATTCCTCCCGCGTGATGCGGAACATCGTGCAGCGCTTGAAAAACTGCTTACCGTTCGCGTAGCCGATGCCGAGCAAATTTCCCATGCGCAGCCTGCGGTCCGCCGCGGCCGGATGCACGAGTAGGCCCGCCCGCATCAGATCGTCCCACGTAATTTGCGGGTCGCCTGCTTGTCCTTTGATCGCTTCCGTTCGGATGCTCGCAAGCGCGCGGCGAATGGCCTCCGGCTTCGCGTTCTCCACGCCGATGTCGCCCTTATACAGCGCCTCCTCTTGCGGCAGGAAGGCATGCTTGCAGCCGGGTACGCGCTGCGCGACGATTTTGCGGATGCGCTCACCCGCATGGTCCGGATCGGTGAATATGATGACGCCCCGGCGTTCATGGGCAAGCGCCACCCGCTTCAACACCGCTTCCCCGATGGCAGATCCTCCGGTCTCGATGGTCTCGGCCTCGACCGCTCGTTTGATCGCGACGGTGTCGTCCTTGCCTTCGACGACGATGATTTCTTTGATCATGGACTACCCTTACATCCCTTCCGGACAAACGTACAAAAAGAAGAGGCGAGGCCTCTTCTTATCATGGCATAATTGCTTCGGTTTGACGATAAATTGTAACTACGACCACCTGCGGCGCGCTAGATCGCCTCGGGCTTTTTGGGACCCAGCACGTACACGGTGTAGCCCTTCTTGCGGCCGAACTTCTCCGCATAGGCTTCGCTGTCGTAATACACGTCGATCTTATTGCCTTTGATGGCACTGCCGGTATCTTCCGCGCGGCGGAATCCGATGCCTTCGATGTACACCCACCAGCCGATCGGAATGACCTTCGGGTCAACCGCGATCGTACGGCCCTCCGTGACGCGGGAGCCGGATCTCGTAATCCCATACCCTGGATGGGATTTGGTTTTACCCGTCGACGCCAGATCTGCCGAATATGCGGTGAGCGTCACATTCTTCAGCGTCTTCTTCGCTTTGAACGACACCCCGCCCTTGGTCAGCGTGACCGCTTGCGCCACCGGTTTCTTCGTGCCGACCGCCACGACTTGGTTCACCGTATCGCTTTGGGTCGACTTTGAGACGAAAGTATGCGAGACAAGCTTGCCGTCCGCGAACACCTTCTCGTATTTCTTCACGACAACGCCGGACTTACCTGTTTGAATGGTTTTCTTCTTGCCTTCAAGCAGTGTCGGATCGGCCTTGGTAACAGTAGTGAATGGCACTTCATACTCGCTTTGAACCAGATGCTTATCGATCCGGACGACCGTCACGGTCATGTTCGGCTCGATGGCCGCGTCTTTCGACGGCAGCACTTTGTCTTCACTGCGAATCGATATGTGAGCTTGATCGATCGCTGCCTGTACCGTTCTTTCTGTCGTGTACACCGTTCTTACATTGCCGTCAGCCTTCACGGTCAGGGGAACCGCTTGTTCGATGACCACCCGATCACCATCTTTTACGCCCGCATTCAAAGGCAGCGACACCTTATCATACGGCCCCACCGTAATGGCTTGTTCATCCAGTAGGCGTTGCAGGACCCATTGTTTGGTTTCCACAATGTTTTCTTGTCCATTCAACACTACGGAGACGCGCTTGTCAGCCGTTCCGTACAACAACACCAGAAACATGAAAGTCATAGCGATTGAGATCATAGCGCTTAGGACAATTAAACGCACGTTCTCATGCTTCCATCGCAATGCGAAAGACATGCTGGATGATCGTTTCCCATGGGTGTCCTTAACTTGGATTATGCCCACTTCTTCGGTCCTCCTTACATAGCCCCGCCGCCCTGTTACGCATGAAATAGATTTAGACGCGTCGACTATTAGATTTAGCGTGCACAAAGCCCGCTTCTTCCAATTACTCCCTCAAACCTCCTCCATGAATCACACTATGTCGCCACAATTCGCAATATTCAAAATAAAAAGAAGCCGACGACAGAAGATCTGTTTCGTGGCTTCCTGTGGGACACGGGTAGCATGGAATGGATGCACGAGTTGATCTCTCTTATGACGCTTGCGAGGTTAGCTGTCGGATTCGGGCGAGAGAGTCGCCCTATTCGGCTCGCAGCGCTGTTCAAGCGCGCAGCAGAAATTCACCCCTAGAAGAATTCAACGCGACCTGCGCACCCCGCGTACTACCCGCGGCGCAAGTCCTCATTTGGTTCCCCCGCTCTCCATTTTGGAGACTAAGCGTTATTGGAAAAGGAATACATCTTGAAAGCCCTGAGATGAATGATACCGTCTTTTGCTCCAGATTGTAAAGATGAGATAAAGGACGATTTTACCGAATTTAAAGGAAAAACTCTCGAAAAAACCGCAATTTATCCAACCAAAACAAGTTTTTTCACCCGAATCATTCAAATTCCTCTCGTTTTGGGCTATTTTCGTCCGATGGAAAAACATTTCCTGGCGTTTTCGCTTGTGATTTCCGCGATTTCTTCCATAGTTTTCCCTGTAATTTCCGCAGCGGTTTCTGCTACAAGATGGACGAAAGCAGACTCATTTCGCTTTCCTCGATGAGGGTGCGGTGCCAGATATGGAGCATCGGTTTCGATCAGAAGACGGTCAAGCGGAACCTTCGCGAGCACCTCTTTGGGCACCCGCGCATTCTTGAACGTAACCGGTCCGCCGAACGAAATATAGAAGTTCATATCCAAGCACTGCTTGGCCGTCTCCCAGCTGCCGGAGAAGCAGTGCATGATGCCACCGACTTCCTTAGCATCGCTTTCTTTCAAAATCCTAACAACATCCTCGTGTGCATCCCGATTATGGATAACAATCGGCTTGCGCTTGGTCTTAGCGAGCTCGATCTGCTCCCGGAAGACCCGCTTCTGCACATCCTTCGGAGAGGTATCCCAGTAGTAATCGAGCCCGATTTCGCCGATCGCGACCACTTTCGGATGATCGCACAGCGAGGCGATCCAATCGAGGTCGGAGGGTCCATAATCGAGGCTGTCGGTCGGGTGCCACCCTACCGCCGCGTAGATGAATTCGTACTGTTCGGCGAGCGCCATGGTCGTCGGGATCGTCTCTCGGTTAAATCCGATATTGACCAAGATTTCGACGCCGGCGGCTCGTGCCCGTTCGATGACTTCCGCGCGGTCGTCGTCGAATTTATGGGAATCCAGATGGGTGTGCGTGTCGATTAACATGAAGGGTGAAACTCCTCTCTACTCCAGTTCAAACAGCTTGCGAAGATCGGGACTCAGCTTGCCCGCCGATTCAAGCAGCGGCTCGTATGGGTAATACAAATGGTATTTCCCTCTGTGGGTGCCGGTAATCGAGCGGATAATATCGGATTTCTTCGAAATTTCCGAAACATCGCCGTCGCGATCCAGTACAAGAATCGGCGGTTTGTCGTTTTTCTTCGCGTCTCGCGTCCCCGATCGGTAGACAGCATACGCCAAATCAAACGGAAAATCGACTTCCAAATGGTAATCCGGGTTCAACCCGATGGCGGTAAACTGCTCCCGTATGGAAGCCCACAGCGACTCGTCCGCATCATCCATCGTTACATACTTATACAGCTTGCGGTCCATGAATCGGCGGCATAAGTCGGCTAGCAGCGCGTCCTGCTCCGACTGCCAGATCGTAAAGGCCGTCTGCATCGTAGCCTCATCAAGCGCCAGGTAGCTCTCCACGTCGATCGTGCCGCTAATGAGCCTGCGAATCGGTTCAATCATCCACCCGAATGCATAACCATTCATATGGAGCTCTTTGGCTCGACGCAAGATTTGTCGCAGTATAATTTCCGAACTGCGGGTGACCGGATGGAAATAAATTTGCCAATACATCTGATACCTGGACATCAAATAATCCTCGACGGCGTGCATCCCGCTCTCTTTGACGACGATGCGTCCCTTATGAGGCCGAAGCACGCGCAAGATGCGTTCCAGATCGAATGTACCGTAGTTAACACCTGTGAAATAAGCGTCCCGCAGCAAGTAGTCCATCCGGTCGGCATCCATCTGGCTGGATACGAGACTGATGACGATCGGCTTCTCGTAAGTTTTGCGTATGACCGCCGCAACCTGCTCTGGGAAGGAGGGATCGACCTCTCGCAGGACGCGGTTGATTTCGGTATCTTCTAATAATATGCGACATGTCCAATCCTCGTGATGGGTATCGAACACTTCCTCGATGGAATGGGAGAATGGCCCGTGTCCGACATCGTGCAGCAGTGCCGCACATAAGGTCACCAGTTTCTCTTCCCTCGGCCAGTCCTCGTACCCGCCGCGTTCGAATTGCGATATGATTTTGCGCGTAATTTCGTACACGCCCAGCGAATGGGAGAAACGGCTATGTTCCGCACCATGGAACGTCAAATACGAGGTGCCCAGCTGACGAATGCGCCGAAGCCGTTGGAACTCTTTCGTATTGATCAAGTTCCAGATCGTGCGGTCCTGCACGTAGATGTATTTATGTACAGGATCTTTAAAGACCTTCTCCTCCGCTAATGGCTGTAACCGGTTATCCATAAGCCTCACCCTCCTATCTTCGTTCTCCGTCTTACCTAATAATACCTTTCATGACTTTCAAATGCGAGGAATCGACTGACAGTATTCAGCTATCATTCCTTCATTCGACAATAATTCGACACAATCAGAATATATTTGTCGAAAAGTGTCGTGGGCTAGTTTCCAAAACCCGACATAATATTGTACGATATATATAGTACAAAACCCCGATCTACTGCCGATCCATCGATAATTACCCAAATTTAACAGGGTTTTCGAGGTTGACTATTATGGGAAACGTTGGTACTATAGAGAAAAGAAATGATAGAATTTTGTCGAATAATGACGAATATATGTACTATTGAGAGGAGCACGGACCATCATGATGAAATCGACTGGAATCGTACGGAAAGTTGATGAGCTCGGGCGTGTAGTTATCCCAATTGAGCTCCGCCGCACACTCGGCATCGGAGAGAAAGACGCGCTTGAAATTTATGTAGACGGCGAGCGTATCATGCTTAAAAAATACGAGCCTGCTTGCATCTTCTGCGGCAATGCGGAGAACGTGACTTACTTCAAGGGCAAAATCATTTGCCACTCTTGTTTGTCCGAAATGCCGGCTCCCGTTACAAAATAAGAGACAAATCGGATTTTATCGGTTATAATAGTTTTATACCAACTTGTTAATTCTAACCTTTTTATAACTCCTTACTGCCTTCCTGGTCTGAACCGACTAGGAAGGCCCTTTTTTTTATTCGGCTATTTGCGCATCAATTCATTATAGACATCGCGTTTTGACAATCCTCGATCCGCCGCCGCTTTTTTCATCGCTTCTTTCCGATCGCCGCATTCCGCTTCATAACGATCCACATGCTCGGCTAACGAAAGCGGCAGCCACCACTGATCATCCTCGCCGTCCCCTGCGCGTTCCCCCGGGGTCACGCCTGCGATTACGAGACAGTATTCACCGATAGGCGAGTGCTCCTCCAGCCAGGCCGCACACTCGGCAATCGTGCCTCGCGCGACTTCTTCGTGCCGCTTCGTCAGCTCCCGCACCATCGCCATCCGGCGGTCCCCCCATACCTCAAGCATAGCCGTCAGCGTCTTGGCGACCCGATAAGGCGATTCATAACAGATGATGGCGCCCTCTTGCTTCCGCAGCTTCTCCAGCCAATCACGCAGCGGCTTGCGTTCGCGCGGCGGGAAGCCGACGAACAAGAACCGCTCTGTCGGCAGCCCGGAGACGATCAGTGCCGACAACGCCGCGTTCGCGCCCGGTATCGGCACCACTTTAATACCGCGCAAAGCCGCCTCTGCCGCTAGATCAGCTCCCGGATCGGAGATTGCCGGAAGGCCGGCGTCGCTAACGAGCGCAATCGACTGCCCGCTCTCCAGTATTCGGATCAGCTCGGGGCCGCTCGCTTCTTTATTGTGCTCATGATAACTGACCAGCCTTGTCGAGATTTCGAAATGCGTCAATAACTTACGCGTTTGCCGGGTATCCTCCGCCGCGATGAGATCGACTTCCTTCAACGTGCGGATCGCCCGGAATGTCATATCCTCCAAATTCCCGATCGGCGTTCCGACCAGATAGAGTGTCCCCGCTCCGTTCTCTTGGGGGCCGCTGAAACTACGCTGTATGATCATGATTCCTTCTTCTCCTGACCGGGGCGCGCGTCCCCATAGTAGATGCGCATCAGCTCGTCCTTATATTGTCTTTCTTCATTATATACAATAAGCGGTGGCAGCAATCGAACCTCGGGCTTGCCATCGCGCGCCGCCTCGATTAACACGATATTCGCCTCCGCTGCCTCATGCGGATGCACGAACCGAATCCGTTTGGGCTCCAGCCGATACCGGCGCATCGTCTCCGTAATTTCCACCAGTCTTGAAGGCCGGTGCACCATCGAGACTTTGCCTCCGGTGCGGACCAACCTCGCGCAGGCATGGACCATTTCATCAAGCGACCCGTTGAGCTCATGACGTGCGAACGCATAATGTTCGTTCTCATTCTGATCCCCGTTCTCTGGCGGCAAATAAGGGGGGTTAATCGTAATGGCATCATAGCTGCCATACTGACTGCGATCGAAATGGGTGCGCAGATCGCCCTCGTATATATGAATTTGCTCCTGCAGTCCATTCCAATTCACGCTGCGACGTGCCATATCGGCAAGTCGGGGCTGAATCTCGACTGCATCGATGCTCGCTTTCGTGCGCGTGCTTAGTAATAGCGGGATGACCCCGTTGCCCGTGCATAGATCGAGGATTTTGCCTTTCGTCGGAATACCGGCGAACCTGGCCAGAAGGACGGCGTCCATTGAGAAGCTGAATACTTCTCGGCTTTGGATAATATGGAGGCCATAGCTCAGCAAATCATCCAGTCGTTCATTGGGGAGTAGCGAAATGTCTTTATCCACGTTGTGGCGGGCCTCGTTTCTATTGGAATCCTAATCATGCCGGGCAAACCGAAGGGCCGCCCTTCGAGAAGGACGGCCCGACGCTTTCGGCACCTACCGCTTGCCAGAAGCGGCTGTTGGTGACTATTTATTCAGAAAGGATAAGCAGAACAAACAATCGCCTTCCGTACGCAGATGACCGTAATAGACGTTGCAAATATGGAAGCCCTCATGATACAACCGGGCCAAATTGTCGTGCCCTTCTCCTACGGCTGCAGCCTGGTCGATCGGAAGCGCCAACGGAATCTCGGTCTGCCGAACCTGACTGACGGCCGCTACCGCCGCGTTGACGGCGACCGGCGTCTGCTTGCGAGGTTGCGGTGTCTCTGTATGAGCGCCCGTTTCACGCTTCAACACTTTGCGCAGCTGCTGATTCTCTATGGTGAGACGCTTGTTCTCTTCGAGAAGCGCCTTAATCTGCTGCTTCATTGTACCGAGCTCTTGATGAAACGCTTGCGATTTCTTCTCCAGCTCGTCCATTTGATTAAAAAGGTCGTTCTTGTTCATATTCTCCACCCCAAGACTGCTCGGCTTCGAAACATCATCCGACAAGATCTACTTCACTACAACATCATCAAGCGGGAGCTCTTTCGGCTTGCCGCCATCGAATAATTGCACATACACGGCCTTGGAGCCTGCGTTAATGCCCGTCACTTTGCCTTCGCCGTACGAGGTAATAACGATTTTGCCCACCGCCGGCAGCTCTTCGCGAACGCTTTCGTAATTGTCGTGCTCGTACTTCAAGCAGCACATCAGACGGCCGCACAAACCGGAGATCTTGGTCGGATTCAGCGACAAGTTCTGATCCTTCGCCATCTTGATCGATACCGGTTCGAAATCGCCGAGCCAGGAGGAGCAGCATAGCACACGCCCGCACGGTCCGATGCCGCCAAGCATCTTCGCCTCGTCGCGTACGCCGATTTGCCGCAGCTCGATCCGCGTGCGGAACACGCTAGCCAGATCCTTAACAAGCTCCCGGAAATCAACCCGTCCTTCGGCGGTAAAATAAAAGATGATTTTGTTGCGGTCAAACGTAAACTCCACATCGACCAGCTTCATCTTCAGCTGGTGATCGCGGATTTTGTCGAGGCAGGTAGAGAACGCGTTCTTCGCGGCCGTCTTGTTCTCCTCGACGATCTTGGCGTCGTTGTCACCGGCAATGCGGATTACTTTCTTAAGCGGTAGGACGACATCCGATTCACCGACTTGCTTCTGTCCAACCACCACTTTGCCGTATTCGACCCCTCTTGCCGTTTCGACAATGACATGCTGGTCCTTGTCTACGGGAAGATCGACGGGGTCAAAATAATAGATCTTGCCCGCCTTCTTGAAGCGGACGCCAACGACGTTATACAACCCGTCACCCCTCTTGTATGCGTATTAGCAATTGCTCGAGCGCGAGCTGAGGCGACACATGCGCCCGCATGCGTTTCCCGGTCTCTAGCGTATGCTCCATGCAGCGCACCCATCCGTCCGCTGAGCGGTTGAAGGCATGCCTGCTAAGAAATTCAATCTGATCTATGAAAACAACCGAATCTTGTCTACCTGCTTGAACCTGTATGAAATCTCTATACCAGAGATAGAGCAGCGAAAGAAGCAGCTGAGGCTTCTCGCCAAGCTCACTCTTGAATACGTGCTGTTGGGCAGTCAACATCGCCGCGGTGAATCGGGTTAGACTATCCTTCCCTAATTGTATCACTACGTTTCTCATTTCTGCAAACCCATTCTGCTGGACGATCGCCCTGCAAGCATCCAATCCCGAAGCCAAATGCACTGCGGCTCGCGCCAATAATTGAGGGTGCCCTTCCTGCAGCAATGTCTCTAACATCTCTGAAGGCGACAACGGCGTGAATGGCACCCATTGTGTGCGCGACCGAATCGTTGGCAGCATCGCTTGTCCGTTATCTGTAAGGAGAATCGCCACCACGGGCGTCGTCGGCTCCTCCAGAAACTTAAGCAGGCTGTTGGCCGCCTGGAGCGTCATCGTTTCGGCTCGCTTCATGATATAGACCTTGCGGTCCGTGCCGCTGTTCCGATACGCCATATCCTTTTGCAGCTCTCGGATTTGATCGATTTTAATGGAATTACCATCCGGCTCGACGACATGCAAGTCCGGTTGATTGCCATGCTCGAATTTGCGGCAAGCTAAACATTCCCCGCATGCATCGCCTGTGCCGCTCGTGCAAAAAATCGCTTTCGCGAATTGCTCCGCCATGGCCAGCCTTCCGCTCCCTGGCGGGCCGCTGAACAGATAGGCATGTGACACTTTTCCGCTCTTAAGTGCATGCTGCAAAATCCGCTTGGCGTTCGTCTGGCCGGCAAGTTGTGCAATGCTCATGGCCGTCCTTCGTTCCTTTCCCTAGAAAAACAAATTAATGAGCAATCCGCGGATATCGCCGATTTTGTGTAATAGATCAATGCGCCCCTCTTCGGTGACGAGGAGCTCATCCCCCATTGTCACGAGCACGCCATCGACTTCATCCAGGATTTTATACCGTTTCGTGCGACCGCGGCGGTCGAATCCCTTCGTTTCCTTTAGTCCCACCCCGCGGCGCACGGTATCTTCGAGAAACTTCTTGACCATGTTCCGAAACACAGTCAGCTCCCTGACTGTCATTGAGCGCGCCAGTCGCTCGCCTTGATTATGGATATCTTGAAGCTTTTGCTGGAGCTGTTCCATCGATCGCTGCTCGTCTTGGTGCTGCATAATATCGGAGAACGCTTTCGGCTGCAGCGGCTTCGAGCCGAGATCCGTCCGCGCGCGTTCCGCGCCAAGCGGACGCATGCCCGGGTTAATTTTCATATCCACTCACGTCCAATCAGAAATGTTCAAAACGCTCGACCGGCATCACGAATACGGCGGCTCCGCCTACCTGCACTTCAACCGGGAACGGAATATAGGCATCCGTCGTGCTGCCCATTGGCGACACCGGCGAAACCAGCTGATCGCGCACTTTGCAATTCGAACGGATAACCTGCATCACTTCGTGCACCCGTTCATCTTCGATCCCGATCATGAACGTAGTATTCCCCGCGCGAAGAAATCCGCCCGTGCTTGCAAGCTTGGTTGCCCGGAATCCTTCCCGGACGAGCGCATTTGATAACCGGTTACTATCCTTATCCTGCACAATCGCGACGACTAACTTCATCCCAATCCCCTCCCATGTTCTGCCGGCCGGACGACCGTGCGTTCAGCCCTACTTAATTATTTTGACACGGACAGTCCCTTTTCCTCTAAACGAGCGCAAATGGCTGCCCATGCCGCTTCGGCCAGCTCCGTCTTGGACTGCTCCGCATTCAGTTTCACGATGCGATCTGGCTCCGCCTGATGGAGATGCAGATACCCTTCCCGAACCAATCGATGGAACGAGAGCGACTCCAGATCCAATCGATTGATCTCCCGGCTTGCTTCCTCGCTCGCATGAATACGTCGAAGCCCGGCTTCCGGCGTAATATCCAGATACAACGTCAAATCCGGCATCGTGTCATGAATCGCGAATGCGTTGATCGAGCGGACTTCCTCCATACCGAGTCCCCGCGCATGACCTTGATATGCGAGGCTGCTATCTACGAACCGGTCGCAGATGACAATGGCCCCCTGCGCGAGCGCCGGCTGGACCTTCTCGACCAAATGCTGACGTCTTGCCGCAGCATATAGAAGCGCTTCCGTCCTTGAATCCATCGTCGTATTTGCCCGGTCCAAAATAATGCCGCGGATTTGCTCCGCGATCGGAATCCCACCCGGTTCTCGAGTCTTAACGACCTGCAGGCCGTTTGCTTCCAGTTTATGTACCAATGTCTCGATGAGTGTCGTTTTGCCGGCGCCC
The DNA here is from genome assembly GCF_042431225.1 of Paenibacillus aurantiacus. Classification (NCBI taxonomy): domain Bacteria; kingdom Bacillati; phylum Bacillota; class Bacilli; order Caryophanales; family Paenibacillaceae; genus Paenibacillus; species Paenibacillus aurantiacus. The sequence continues at coordinate 68,682 of NZ_JBHMDO010000001.1, forward strand.
TCGCCGCCTTCGATTGTTATAAATATACCCGTATGCAAATGAGCTGAACTCCCTTGTCCGAATTTCGATTATCACCGTATTGTAGCAAAAAGGAGCATGCACCGTAAATAATAGGGACGTCTTTCGCCGCTTCTTTTAGGGAACGATAACCGTAATCGTCCGCATGGCCGGGTCCGACGCCCCTTGAAACCTCGCTCCTGCCAACGCCAACTGACGGATATGACGAACAGCAGAAGCCGTAATTAGCTCTCCTCGGTACAACAGTGGAATCCCCGGCGGATAAGGGACCACCATCTCTGCAGCCTGACGGCCAACTGCTGCGTCCAAATTTACCACCGCGCTATTGAAAGGCCGTCGGTTGAAAGCTATGGGAGCGCCTATTGCTTCCATCGGATAGGACGACTCGTCTTGATTGGCATTGCCGGAGCTATTCGAATGCGTATCGCTTTCGGCCCTTGAATGTTCTTCCGCCATACGATGCAGCGCCTGAAGGAGACGCTCCGCATCAGCACTCGTCGTTTGGGCGCCGAATAAGAGGACCACACGTCTCGCATCCGCCATCTCCGCCCATATATGATGCTTCTCCAGCTGCTTTTGAATCTCGTAGCCCGACAGCTGCTTCCGCTTATCCTGAAGCAATAGACGCAAAGGATCCATTCTGAATCGATTGTGTGCAACATGAGAAGCTTCGAATCTTCCCTGTGGATCTTGAAGCGCCTCTTTAACTTTCCCAATCGCCATTAAGCCCGGCTCGAACCACACTTCTCCATAAGTGTCCAACATTGCCCGGGCAATATCCAGCGATGCCATGATGGGATAAGAAGGGCTAGAGCTTTGTACCATTTGAAGGGCATGACGGAGGGAAGCATGATCAACCAGCTGACCCTGCGTATGCAGCATGGCCCCCATGGTTAGCGCATGAAGCGTCTTATGCGTAGATTGAACCACAAAATCCGCGCCAGCTTGTACAGCCGAAGTCGGGAACGCCGAATGCTGTCCATAGTGAGCGCCATGTGCTTCATCCACCATCAGTAATTTACCTTTTGTATGTAGGAAGTTGGCGTATGGCTCCAAATCTACGCTAAGGCCATAGTAGCTCGGGTTTGTTAGCAGTAGCCCTTTCGCTTCCGGATGTCGCTCTAAAGCCTCTTCCACTACTTCAAGTGAAGGAGGAAGGTAAAGACCTGCAATCTCCTCGACAGTCGGGTTCAAAAACACGGCTTCCGCACCAGCTAACGTGAGCCCATTAATTACTGACTTGTGCGCATTGCGCTGAACCAACAACCGATCGCCCGGTTGGCAGCTGGCGAGAATCATTGCAATATTGCCAGACGTACTCCCTCCGATAAGAAAGTAGGTCTTCTCTGCTCCAAAGCAAGAGGAGGCCAGCTGTTGCGCTTCCGCAATCGGCCCCGCGGGATCGTGCAAATCATCCGTTACGGACAACTCGGTAACATCTATGCCCATGATTGTGTTCATCACAGCCAATGATGCTGCAAACTCGTCATCCGCTAGACGATCTAGTCCTTTCCCGAATTGATGTCCAGGTACGTGAAAAGATACGGGATTTGCACGTCTATGTTGTTCAAGCATGGCCGCAATGGGCGCATGCCAAGGTTTCAGCTCTCGATGGCGCATGCTAGTTCTTCCTCTCCATTAACTCTCTTTCCATCATACCGGATATCCGCATCAAAACAATAATCCCCGTCACGAATTGCCGTGAACGGGGATATTTAACCATTAAGCATTCTTCTCTACCCATAACCGTTTGAGTTGATTTATAAAGAAAGGATATTTCGCGTCCTGCACATCCGTCCGAACCATCTCGGTCTCACAAGCGTCGCAAATAAACTCATCGATGATGCATATTCCGTTGATCTTCTCTTGGCCGCACACAATGCAAAGCCTTTCGCTGCCTACTTGCCGCTCTGTCATGGCCGTTCACCTCGCCCATTATTCCCTTACTGCTAGTATGCCACAAAGTCTAGCAACCTATACTTCTTTCATAGCCCATTTCAAATAGTAATACAGTGTATGTTGTTCCGCCTGAAATGGTGCCCCTTCCACTTGTACCAGTTTGCGCATTGGTCTTCATTTCAAGCTGACAGATACCGATAATAATAACGAAAGTCTGACTGAAAGGGCGTTGATGTATGAGGGGCACACTTGCCGAACAAGTGAAAGCAACGATTTATCAATACCAACTGATCCGTAGAATCAACATTCACAAGGAATACGTATGGAGCTATTTCGTAATTGCCTTTCTTCTTATCCTGTTCCAACTCACCATGTACCGTGTGGATGGGGCTATCGCCATCGGGATTGGAGTTGTATTCACGCAAATCATTCATTTCTTCATCATTCGATTAACGCTCGTCCGAGTGGATGAACCGAATTATCGCCGTTGGGGTTTACGTTTCAGCAAACCTTGGTTTGGTTATATCCCAACCGCTTTTATCGAACTTAGCCTATATCGCAAAGTACATCGCCATTTGTTATGGCTTGGTCTATGCGCGATTGGCGTCGCTTATCCATGGGCTAACGAAGCCCAAATGATTAGTTTAATTAGCTGGCATCTATGGTTTTTAGCCCCGAGACTACTTGTTCTCAGGCCGCTTCGAAAATGCCGTCCGGACGGGGTACTCAAATTTCAGCCGACCGAAGTTAGCTTTTATCATCGTTAGATGCAATGATGAAGGACCGTTAAGGTACACACCCGAGCGGTCCTTTATTATTTGCTCAATACAGCCACAATAGTACTTCGTAACACCCAACTCACTCAAGTTGGTTCCCAGTGCCGGCATTGCTGGTTGACTTAAGGCGGGGTTAAATCTGTTGATCGATTCGATTAACTACCGCTATAAGCCCGTGGAGCTGCTTATGTTGGGATCGGTACGCATGGCTTCCTTCCGCCTCCCGTTCTAGAAGAAAGTATTGTGCCCAAGCAGACGACTACCCTTTCACCCCACCACGAGACTCTAACACGCTGACCTCATCAAACTCGGTTGTTTTTGCTGCACGTATGCCCATACAACAAAAAACCGACCACATCACTGTGGTCGGTCATTCGTGCTTGGCGAC
>NZ_JBHMDO010000002.1:0-104173 GCF_042431225.1 Paenibacillus aurantiacus
CGTTCGTCCTGAGCCAGGATCAAACTCTCCATAAAAGACAAATTGGTTTGCCGTAACCGGGGGTTACGAGCAGCATTTTGTCGAGAAGTGCTTGTTTAGCTCATTACTTCACTAGCTTTGACATATCGCTCATTGTTCAGTTTTCAAGGAACAAGTTGTTTCTTTTGCTTGTCCGTCGCTCTCGCGGCCGGAATTAGAATATAACACATTGTCGTATTCCGTTGCAAGCTTTTTTTTTAAATCTTTTTGTTTCTCGTTCTCGCGTTTGTTTCGTTCGCTGAGGACTTTTACATCTTACACGCCCATACGACAAAATGCAAGTCTGTTTTTAAAGTTTTTTTAAAGGGCACTATCTAGGAGAAATATCCAAGGAAAAAGCCGCTCCCACGAACGTGAGAACAGCCTTCCTTTAACGCGTGATGTTTTTGCCGTAGAAAATCTCGTCCATCTCGTGGCGGAGCTGCTCGGTGATGACCTTCTGTTCTGCAGGCGAGAGCTTCTCCTTGGTGTATCCAAACAGATAGTTGTTCAGATCGAATTCGCGCAGCTTGCACTTCGTATGGAAGATGTTCTCCTGATACACGTTGACGTCGATCATGTCGTATTGGTCGATAATCTCGTCGGGAATGTAGTTTTGGATGGAGCTGATGTCGTGATCGATGAATAACTTGTGTCCCGTGATGTCCCGCGTAAATCCGCGCACCCGATAATCGATCGTCATAATGTCGGTGTCGAAAGAATGGATGAGATAGTTGAGCGCCTTCAGAGGCGATATTTCACCACACGTAGAAACGTCGATATCCGCGCGGAAGGTGCTGATTCCCTCGTCCGGATGATACTCGGGATACGTATGTACGGTAATGTGGCTTTTGTCGAGCGCGGCGACGACCGTATCCGGAAGCGGACCAGGCGATTCTTCGAACGACTCGGTCGGCGCGGTCTCCACCGGTCCTTCCGAAACCAGGATCGTGACGCTGGCCCCTTGCGGCTCGTAATCCTGACGGGCGATATTAAGCACATGGGCGCCGATGATGTCGGTAACGTGCTTGAGGATTTTGGTCAGCCGCTCGGAATTGTACTGTTCGTCGATATAGGCAAGATAAGCTTCCCGCTCCTCTTTGGTCTTCGTATAGCAAATGTCGTACATATTGAACGCGAGCGATTTGGTCAGATTGTTGAAGCCGTGCAGCGTGATGCGTTGTTCGGGCGTCAGTGACATGAAGGAATCCCCCGTTTCGTTAAAAGTTCCCGTCTAATGTTCCCTCGATCGGAGTCCCCTATTCCGGCCGCTTCCATGGTTCGGGGCAACAGCTTTTATTACCCGCTTGTCCGGAGTTCTATCAACGCCATGAAATGACGAGCTTCATCGCACCTTAAGCGAAGAGCGCTGTTCCAAGCGAAACTTGACGGACGCCTCTGCCAAATAGGAGGACTCTTCCCGCGAGCACGAGGTTTGAGCGCCGGCGTATGACCGTGAGCGAGCACCGACATACCGGAAGGCTGGCGGTTCAGAAAAGGCGGTCGCCCCGCCGGCGGCCTTCATACGCTCACCGCAATGTTTAATGACGGCATCACGCCAACCGCGTAGGACGCTTGCAGTTCGAGAGATGTTGGTACCGGCGAGTCACTACGCGCTGAAAAGCCTCGCCATGGTTGGCGAGGCTTGGTTGGCAGCTAGCGCGGCCGTTATTTTTTCTCCACGTGCAGCAAAGTGACCGTCTTGGATTGAAAAGTGCCTTGCAGGTGCTCGTCCTTAAGGACGCCCAGCTTGAGCAGACTGGCGATTTTGGAGGTGTGGGGCCTCGCCAGCAACCGCCATAACTGGGGATCGGGGAGTGCTGCATAGAGCTTCTCCTCGTCGTATTCCTTTCGCTCCTGCAGCACTAATTTGGCGCGGTAGCCGCCCGCTTCGAGTCCTGCCTCCCCCTGCTCCGCACAGTAGCCGGTAATCTCCGCGCGCAGCTCGGCGAGCTCCTGCTCGATTTCCTTATGCTTGTTCTTGAGTTGGTAATACCGCTTCAACTGTTGATCCACGTCCCCATCACGCTCCTTGATTCATCTGTATGCGGGAGGGACGGTTTTTAGGCTGGCTGGTTAACGGGTGGTGAGGCGCGGTGCGACTGGATAGAGACTAGAAATGTAGGTTGTGATGGCTGGGCTGTACTAGCTCACGCCGTTCGTATGCCGTCAGTTGATCGTTGCTGTAGGTAAAATGGTGCTCGGCGGGAGTCTGATGCTCCAGCATGTAAGGCAGAAAATGCGGTGCGTTGCTCACGACGCCGTAGTTGCGCGGGTGACACAGCCACTCGGGGCTTTTCCAATCGAGGATGCCTTCCCGCGTGCCTACTGGTCCTTCGAAGACATCCGCGTCCAAGGGCAATTCCGCGACAAATGCATACATGCCACCGCTCCCCTCCTCGCTCGTCCAGGTGACGATACCGGCGAATCGAAGCTGGCTCGCCTCTATGCTCAGTCCCGTCTCCTCCTCGATCTCCCGCACAATGTTCACAAGCGGCGTCTCCCCCTGCTCGAGCTTGCCGCCGACGCCGTTCCACAGTCCCATATTGGGCGCCGCGTTCCGGTTCAGCATCAGCACATCGTTCCCCCGCCGGATAAACGCGATCGTATATCGAAACATTTGGCCTCGCTCCCCCTTGCCTGCTAATTTAAAAAGTAGGTATGAAAAAAGACGGATGACTCCGTCTTGAGATTCGAGTGATTACGCCTCTGTTTACGGCTGTGCGCCTTCGAAGGCAAGAATCCGCTCGCGCGCGGCGTCGGAAATCGGCGTGCTCTTCCCCGTCTTCGTATCGATGAGCACGATCGCGCCGCGTCCGCCGGCCTTCAACTGATCGTTCACCACTAGCGCGTATTCAATGTCGATGGATGAGCGCCCGACATGTGCGGCTCTTATGTATAGCTTAATGGGGTCTTTCAGGTATAGCTGCGCCAGGTACTGGCACTCGAGATCGGCGACGACGGACACTTTCTCATCGGAGAACAGCTCGCCGGTCAGCTCCAAATTCTCGAAATATTCGATGCGCCCCTGCTCGAAATACATAAAATAGCTGACGTTATTCACGTGGCCGAGCAGATCCGTCTCGCAATACCGTACTTTGATCGGCGTGTAAAAACGAAATTTGTCCAGCCAGGCGTTGGGATCGGGCTGGATAAAGGATTCTTTTCTCATGACGAAGCTCCCTTCGAGTTGCACGATACAACATTCATTGTAGCAGGCCGCGGGCGCGAACCACAATATGGCTGTCGGACCGAGGCGCTTCGTTGAATGCGCGGCGTGGCGGACCTCAGCGGCTGGTCTTCGATAGGGGTTCGATTCCCCGTTCGATTTGAATACTGACGTCGGGATTAGTTGAGTTCATGTTCAATTGCTGATGCTTGATGGTTAATGATCGTGATCTAATGTTCATTAGCAAATGGTCGAGGGCTAGTCTTCGATGGCTAATTTTGAGAGTTAATCTTTGAGAGTTAATTTCGAGAGCTAATCTTCGAGAGCTAATCTTCGATAACGACTTTCGTGCCGGACGGGATCGCGTCGTACAGCCATTCTACGTCTTTCTGGAGCATGCGGATACAGCCGGCGCTCACGTATTGGCCGATCGACGACGGTACGTTGGTGCCGTGGATGCCGTATTTGGTGCCGTTCGTGTTCGGGACGTCAAGTCCCATCCAGCGGGTGCCGAGGGGATTCGCGGGATCGCCGCCGGGGATATTTTTGCCCGAGTAATACGGGTTCTTGATCTTCGTAATGATGGCGAACGTACCGGTCGGTGTCAGCCCCTTCTTCTTGCCGCTGGCGATCGCGAACGTCTTCGTCACCTTCGTGCCGGATAGGACGAACAGCTGGTTCGCGGATAAGTCGATCCGGATGCTGAGCGTCTGCTTGGACGGAGAAGGCTTCGCGGTCTGCGCGGTCGCGGAGTCTGGCTGAGTCAGTTGGGCCGGTTGGGTCGGGTGCGGCTTAGTCGCTGTTGTCTGTTGTGTCGTCGCAGTTCCGATTGCGGACGGGGTCTCGGTCTGTCCAGCGGATGAAGCTGGCGGCTTCGACTGCCCGGATACGGACCGACTTGGGGATGGGTCGGCGGCGGAAGCAGACTGCGTCGCATTGGATGTTGCGCCGGACTGGATGCTCGAGTATGCGTAGTACGGGTTGGGCACGGCGAGCTTTTGACCAGTCAGGAGCTTAGATGCTGCCGGATCGAGTCCGTTGAAGGTCGCCAGAAATTGCAAATACGCGGCAGGCTTGAAGTATCTCACGGATAGACTGTAAAGCGTATCGCCCAGCTGCACGGTATGTTTCACGTTCCCCGTCGGCTGCGGGATGACGAGATCGGCATTGGCCTCGAGTCCTCGGGCCGGGTCCAAAATGCCATTGTACTGCATGATGCTCCGGATGTAACCGTTACGCGTGAACAGACGGCCGGCGATCGCGTAAAGCGTGTCGCCCCGCTGAACCTCGTACGTGCCTACAATAATCGGATTCGGGAGGATGAGGGTGGCTCCCGCCTTAAGTTCCGCCGCGTTCGCGAGACCGTTGTACGCTGCGATCCGCGCGTAGCCGTCGCCGCTCAAATAGAATTGGCGCGCCACGCCAAATAGCGTATCGCCCGGTTGTACCGTGTACGCTACGCTGATGTACCTTCCCGCGGACGAATCGCCTTCCGCCCCTGCCGCCGTCCACATGAATTGTCCGACCGTCATGAGCATGACGATGATGCTCGCGGTCCATTTTACCCACTGTCTCACTGTTGATCACACCTTAGATGAATTCGCTTCGGCGCTGAGGTTTCGTCAAGATTCTTGTATTTTCCTGCTTGTTCGTGAGATGACGAGCGAAAACGAATCTTTGGTCCGGGGCGGCACAGTGTGACGGATTGTGGCAATGGGTCTTGGGGCGGTGAGGATGGCGGGACTTAGGTAGAGCGTGGTGGGATGATGCGTGTGGGATTTTGGGCGGGGACGAGGGGGTGGCCCGGGGTTGGGGATCAGCGAGAAGTGTGCGTGATCGAGTTGGTGCGGAGGATGACCGAGACGTGCTCGGTGAACATGCTGACGCGGGGGAAGTCGAGACGTGCACGGTGATCACGCTGGCACGAGAGAAGGCGAGACGTGCACGGTGAACATGCTGACGCGGGGGAAGTCGAGACGCGCACGGTGAACATGCTGATGCTGGGGAAGTCGAGACGTGCTCGGTGAACATGCTGACGCGGGGGAAGTCGAGACGTGCACGGTGATCACGCTGGTGCGAGAGAAGGCGAGACGTGCACGGTGGACATGCTGATGCGGGGGAAGCCGAGACGTGCACGGTGATCACGCTGGCGCGGGGGAAGTCGAGACGTGCACGGTGATCACGCTGGCGCGGGGGGAAGTCGAGACGTGCACGGTGATCACGCTGGCGCGGGGTGCACGGTGAATGTGATGGCGGGATGTCCTTCCCCTATCGCTGCTCGCTTAAGCGGTAGCGGTGTAGTAAGATGAGTGGATAAGAACGTGAGGACATGAGGTGCTGAGATGGGCATTAGTTTTACCCGCTCCTTGATCGATCGGCTGACGCGCGAGATCGCGGAGCTTGAGACGACAATCCGGGGACATCAACAGAAGCGCAAGAAGACGCTGGGTAAGATCAACCAGCTGCAGCGCGATCAGAAGCTGAGCCAGTCGGCGAGCGACTTGAGCAGCAAGATTACGCGGGAGAATAAGCAGCGCAAAGAGATCGAGCAGCTCGATATGGAACTTGCGCAGATGGCGAAAGCGCTGAAGGAGAAGCAGGCACTGCTTGCGGCGCAGCGAGGAAAGAACAGCGAGGAATAGGAACGAGACGATGAAACCGGGACGCTTAGGCGCCCGGTTTTGTTGTTTGGTGTAGATGGGCACTTATCGGGCAAGTGGGCGAAGGTGACGGTTGTTCAACCGGAAACACAGCGTCCCGATAAAGAAGTACGTTTCCTACGTAGCCAGCAGCGGCAATTGGGGCAAGATGTTCTTCGGTTTGAAGACTTGTAGTCCTCTTGCGTCAAAACGATCAAGCCGCAAGCAACGACCACCATATTCGATTCGTCCCCGGGAGCTAATGCTGTAGCTGAGGTCTCTCTTAATTGTGGTGCTAATACAGCGTTAGGCACTGGACTGGCAACGTGCATCTGGTGGACCTATACGCCTAGTAAAAACGGAGGTCGCCGCTGCTTGCCGACGCCCTCCGTCAATCGTTTAGTTCATAATAATTCGCTGCTGGTCGTCCATCTGGACCGTTCCGCGTTCCAGCGCGCATTCGATTCCCGTTCTCACGGCCTTATCCAAGGCGGCTCCACTGCGCGCATAGCCCAGTGCTTTCACCACCTGCTTGATCAGCTCTTCTTGCGGCAAACTGATCTGGGAGGCAAGCACGTATTCCACCGCTGCGGCAATCTCCTCCGGGGGGAGTTCGTCGGCGGCACGACGCAGCGACTCTTCCTCCGCGACTCGAAAATGCGCGTAGTGGTGCGGATCGACGCCCTCCGGCCAGAAGTATATCGCGTCCTCACGCTCGGTTCGCGTGCCGCTCAACTGTTCCAGCAGTTCCGTTAACCGCTGATCGAGCTTAGCGCCTAGTCGCGAAATGCCCCATGCCTGCAGGATGCGCTTAGCTAGGAGCCCACGGCTGATCGGCCCCTCCTCTTGGATGACCTGCCGGATTTGCTTCAGAATGAAGTCAGAGTTGGACGAGGCGTAGAACGAATCTGTCCCCCAATCGACTTTCTCCAGCGCGGCAGGGCGATAGACTTGCTTGCTCTCGGTCGACTGCGCCGATTGCGCGACAGCGGCGGGGTCCGACGAGGCGGTTGCCGCTGCTGTCGGTGGCGTTGATGTTGATTGCGTTGATGTCGGTAGCGTTGATGTCGGCGGTGTGAATGTTGGCGTCTCTGATACTGGCGGCGCTGCTGTTGCTGCAGATGGCCAATTCAGAACAGCCGCCTTCGGCGATTCGAGCGGGCCTTTCGTCGCTTCTTCTCGTTCTGTGGCCGATTGCTGTATCGCCGCCACGATCCCCTCCACGACTTTATCCGCATTCTCCCACCAATCCGGCGTCCACAGCCGATAGAGCTTCCATCCGAGTTGGCGCAGCACCTGCTCGCGCAAAATATCTCGATCGCGCGCCGTATCGGCATTCCGGTACATCGGTCCATCCATTAGAAGGCCAAGTGCGTATTGCCCGCTCTGCTCGGGGTGACGCACGCCGATGTCGATCCGGTAGCCGGACGTGCCGACGTAGAGATCCGTCTCGTAGCCGCGCTGCCGCAGTTTGTCCGCGACGGCGCGATGGACGTGGGAGACAAGCGGAATCTGCTTTGCCAGTTCCCCGGCCGGCAGCGCGTGTTTGCCTTTCTCCGCATACTCTAAGAACGATCTCAGCCCGAGCACCCCTTGCGCGCTAATCCGGCTGGCCTGCAAATGATGAGCGCGAAGCGTGGAGAAGACAAGCATCTCTTCTCGAGCACGGGAGACCGCGACGTTCAATCGGCGCCACCCGCCTTCGCGATTAAGCGGCCCGAAATTGAGGTTCACTTTGCCGCTCGCATCGGGTCCATAGCCGACGGAGAACAAAATGACGTCCCGCTCGTCCCCTTGGACGTTCTCCAGATTCTTGATGAAAATCGGCTCCGGCAGCTCGGCCGCCAACCGCTCCAGCTCCGGTTCGCGCGCGAACGCCGCGTCTAGCATATCTTCGATTAACGTCTGCTGAATCGAGCTGAAGGTGACAACGCCGAGGCTTTGGCGCTTCTCGGGATGCTTCAGCCGGCGCGCGATCTCCGCGATGACCGCTTCGCCTTCCGCGCGGTTCTGCTTCGTGCGTCCGCGATCATAGAACCCTTCGATCGGGAACCACGTGACGCTGGATACCGGCTCGTCGGGAGAAGGGAAGGTCATCAGCTTGTTGTCGTAATAATGGGCGTTGCTGAACGCGATCAAGCTTTCGTGACGGCTGCGGTAATGCCACGTCAAGTGCCGCTGCGGCATGCCGAGCGACAGGCAATCCTCGAGAATGCTCTCCATATCCTGCAGCACTTCTTCCTCGTCCTCCGCGTCGCCGCTGGATTTGGAGAAGAAACTCGTCGGCGGCAGCTGCTTCGGATCGCCCACGATGACCGCTTGAGCACCCCGCGCCAACGCTCCGACTGCCTGAGCGGTAGGTACCTGGGAAGCTTCGTCGAAAATGACCAAGTCGAACTTCGCATGCTTCGGATCTAAATACTGTGCGACCGAAATGGGACTCATCAGCATGCAGGGCGTCAATCGGGACAGCAAATTCGGAATGCCTTCGAACAGCTTCCGAATCGACATCGAACGGCCGCCGCTGCGGATGGCCCGCTGCAAAATACCCGCTTCCGAGCTTTGCGCCGCTTCCTTCGTGATTTGCGGGACACGGGCAGATAGCCGCGAGGCGATTTCTTGACGGGTCAATTCCGCGAATCGCTGATCCGCTTCCTTGAACCGTTTGATCGCCTCCTCGAACAGTTGGCCCGAGAAGGCGCCCAGCTGCTCGTTGCGCGCAATGATGAAGTTGGCGCAGGCGCGGTACAAACCGCGATCGAACGCGCCTTCGATCTCGCCCGTCGTGATTCGGCCTTCCTCGTAGCTGGCGATGAGCGGCTGCAATCCAGCCTCCATCGCTTGTTCGCGAATGCGGCGCCAAGCGCTCCAATCGCGAAGCTGATCCAAATGGGAGGACCATTGTTGTGCCTTGCCTTGCATGAAGCGGTACCAGTGTTCGTTCGCGGCAGCTGTTGTTAGTGCAGACCAGTCCGCTTGGAGCAATCGTCCGATTGCTTCTTCCGCTGCGGCGATCTCCTGCCCGGCGCGTACCGCGCGAAGGAGCTGGTCCTGATGCGCCGGCATGCCGCTTCGGCCACTCGCGAGAAGTTCTGCTAGGCGGGTCTTCGTCTGGGTAGCGCCGACGACGCCGAAAGCTTCAAGCAGCGTCCGATCCAACTCCAGCAGCCATGCGCAAGCCGCATCGGCCGCATCCCAGTCGCCTTGTTCTTCGCTGCGGATCGATTGTCCCATCAGCGGGAGGATCGCAGTCCCTCTCTCGCGGAACGTCCGCTCCTCCTCCTGCAGGGAGATGATCGAAGACAGATGGCCCTTCACCTCGGCCTTCGCGATCGTCACGCCAGACGCCGCCATGCCTTGGAGCAGCTTCACGATCCGGTTCTGGCCTACCCATCTTGGCAGCAGCCATTTCAGCTCGGTCTTCGTCCACTCTGAATTCGTCAGTTGTGCGTCGAACTTTAATGCCTCCGGCATGAACGCCGCCAACACTTGCGCCTTCAATCGATCCCGCTGGCGTCCTTGTGCCGTCGCCGCTTGTACCAGCGCCACCGTCTCCGCGACATTAGGCGCTTGCAAGAAGGCTGGCTTAATATCCGGAGTGCGGCTGAGCAGCTCGCACAGTCGGGCAAAAAGGACCGTCTGCTGCCGTGACATCGCCGCGACAGAGGAGATGCCGAGTAGATCAGCGGCTTGGGCATAAGCGGCTTCTCCTTCGGATAGATGCGCTGCGTACCGATGTAGCAGATTCTCCGCTTCCGCTTTCACCGGCTGCGTGTAATTCTTCAGTTGCACATCCGCGAGCGGATGACCGTGCGGATTGCCGCATTGGCTGCCTGCGGTGACCATCTGGGATACGAGGTCGCGCCAAGTCGTCCACCGCTCCGGCTGCAGCGCCTCGATCGAAGCCGCGTCGAATTGAACGCAGTCCGGTCCTTGCCCTGCCTGCTCATAACCGGAAATGGCTTCGAACAGCGAGATCCCGAAATGCTGCTTGCGATGCAGCGCTTCGACATAACCGTTCAGTTCGTCGCGAAGCCCGGCCAGACGATCGGACTGCGCATTCCACCCCTCCGGCGGCAGAATGCGGGCGGTCTCCAGCACCGCGTTCAGCTGATCGAGCACTGCTTTCTTCGTGCTCTTATTCGAGTGCAGCTCCAGGCAAAACGGACCTAGCCCGATCTGCTCCAATCGGCGCTGCACGACGGATAAGGCCGCCATTTTCTCCGCGACGAACAGCACTTTCTTGCCGCTTGCCAGTGCGCTTGCGATCATGTTCGTAATCGTCTGGGACTTGCCGGTGCCCGGCGGGCCATGCAGAACGAAGCTCTCTCCGCTTCCCGCCGCCTGGATTGCAGCCAACTGGGAAGAGTCCGCGCTGATGGGGACGGCCAGACTGGAAGGTGATGTGTTGTCTAGTGCCACCGCGTCGTCCGCCGCTCCTTGCCACTGCAGCTTGCCAGCCATGAGACTGGCCACGATGCGGTTCTCCGCCAGCTCCTCCGACCGCGAACGGATGTCGTTCCACATGACGAACTGGCCGAACGAGAACAACCCCAAGCACGCGCTCTCCTCCACGTCCCAGCGGGGGACTTGAATGAGGGCATGACGGAAGACGTTGAACACCTGCTTGAGCGCGATGCCTTTCTCGTCCCGCGGGAGCGGATCCAAGCCGCCGATGCCGATGCCGAAGTCCTGCTTGATCATCTCCAGCAGCGTTACGTTAATCTGCGGCTCTTCGTCGCGCGCCCGGATGACGTAGCCTTGGCGGGAAGATCGGCGAATGATGTCGACGGGCAGCAGCACGATCGGCGCGTAACGCGGCGCTTCGCTGACGGGGGATTCGTACCATTTCAACAAGCCGAGCGCCAGGAAGAGCGTATTCGCCCCATTTTCTTCAAGTGAGGTTCGGGCAGAGCGATAGAGATGGATGAGCCGCCGGTCTAACTCCGAAGATTGAAGGTCGGCGCGCAGACGCTTGCGATTGAACTCCTCCCGCAGCAGCAGCGCCAGCGGATGATTGCTGTTCACATTCTGGTACAAGCCCGCGCTGCGCGCGTTGTCCTGCCAGTCGCTCGGCTTGGCCAGCAGCTGGAACTCCTCCCGCTCCGCCAGCGCATCCTCCAGATCGCTCAATTGCGCGGTGATGATCGGCACGCTGGATTTGGTCAGACGGAAATTGAGCAGTCCGTTGCGCAGCGTCATATCGAGCAGGCGGCGTTCCCACTGCTTCTGCTTCGTGCCCGGTTGGAGGGTATCGACCTCGATCGGCTTGCCGAGCTCCTCCAGCTGCTCGGGTGCAGCGGATGGGCTTGCGCTCGAAGATGCCGGTGTGGATTCAATGACCCAACCGTTCCCGCTGGCCGTCCGGATCGGAAGCGGTCGTATCGCCGCCGCGCGCGCTCTGCGGATGTCCACGAGGCAATCGAATTGATCCGGATTGTGCAAATGCGCGATCGCTAGATTAACCGCTTCGTCGAAGCTGGCGGCCGATCCTTCCACGAAAGCGGTCGCTTCCATGACGCACATCTCGTTCACGCCCGGCGCAAGCCGCTTGGTCAGCAGCGAAATATCGTCCTGCACGCTCTCGGCGAACGTTTCCTCCACCAGCCATACGCCTGTGAACGCATGACCGGTCGTGAACACGAGGAGCGGATGCAAGCCGACGGCCTCTAAGCACGCGGCATAGAGAAGGGAGAGATCTAAGCAATTGCCCATGCGATGCGCGACAATCGTCTCCGGTAGCCGGACACGCTGTCCGATCTGCTCGAAGCTCGGCGGCGCGACGCAGTATGCGATTTTACGGTTATGGAGGGCAGCGTAAATCGCGGCGGCTTGGATGCGCGCTTGATTCGCGCTTTTGCTCTGGTAGGCGGTGAATGATGGGCTCCCCGTCCACTTGGCCAGGATATCCGCCGCTTCGCGCACGATGCTCGCGATATGCTGGTGATTCGGCGTGACGAAGGCGGCCGTCATTTCGGGTAGGACCGCGAGTCCGCTCCACTCGTCAAAGGCGAGGATCGTGATGGTGCCGCGCTCCTCGTGGACGAGTTGATTGTCGGATCGGACGGTGATGGTGAGCGTCCCCGTGATGCGTTCCGTCAGCTCCGCGAGGAATTGCGCCGACATTTGGAGATTCACGATGCCCAGATCGATCGCCTGCCCCGCTGGCAGTACGTCGACAGACTTACTCCATTCGTAGGCGAATGCGGGCTCCGCCGTGATGGTGACCGTTAGATTACGAAGGTCCGCCTCTGTTCGATTGGCGAGCACGATCTGCCGCACGACGGGGACGTGATTTTGCTGCATGGCGTAGTTGACGGTCTCGCTATAGTGCCATTGAACTTGTAAGGCGTGTTCCAACCGTAAAGCCTCCTTCCTGTGTAGAATAGATGCTTCTATCATAGCACTATCCTATGTTGGCGCGCGCGGGGATAGGAGGAATATTGGGAATTTTGTAGGATTTTGAGGGGTGGTGGTTGGGATGGGAATGAGGGGATCGATGGAATGCAGAAAAAGCGATGGCGCTTCAAGGTGCCACCGCTTTATCCTTTATTTTCTTACGTAGTAGCTCTCCCAGTCGCGTAGGGCTTCGGCTAGTTCTCGTTCTCGGTGAGTATTTCTTTCTGCGAAAGTTGAGTAACTATAAAAAAAGCCAAAGGGGCACATCCGTCCCTCTTTGATCTACCACTTATACATGTTTGTTGACCAGATATAAAAAATAGTTATCAAGATCTGATAGCGTACCTATCTCATCCACGATCAAGTCTAATCCTTGCTCAATATACCTTACTAAATAGTCATCAAAGCCATTTGCATCTAATGGCTCCCCAATCTTTTCCATCATAATATGCTTGTAGAGGATATAATCTTCGCCCTTAGCAACGACCCCGTTGCCCACAACGTGTTCAGCTCTTTTTCCTTCACGTTTTTCTGGAATTATATCGGAGGTAAGTCCTTTTGCAAATGCAAGTTTTAATGCCTCGGGGCGCTTTTCCGTCCAGTTCAGCTCGCTCATAAATTTAAAGAGCTTCTCTTCCCCTTCAACCGTTAATGAAAATCGTCCATGTGCCATTGCGAGCGCCCCTATTCAAAAAAATAACCTTCAACGATCTCTGTTGACTTGATTTCATCGTTATACTCCAACAAGTACGACTTTTGCACAAACGGTGTTATTTCTTCAAAGAAATCTTTAGTAATCTCCGTATCCGTGGACAGTATAATAACCTGGTCGCTAAGGTTCGTGAAGAATCGATTAACGAGATTCGATTTATGATCACTATCCAGCCGTGCAAGCGGGGTGTCTATAACGAACGGAAAATTAGTACCCGCTACTTTGGTGAGCGCCCAAATCATCGCCAAGGCAATTAATTGCTTTTCTCCTTCAGAGCGAGAGGATAGATTAATTTCAACGTCCGCGTCATCGTAAATACGAAGCACAAATTCTTCAGGGCTAAACTCGACGCGATGTAAATCTTTTTTCCGGAACAGTTGAATTATGATGTTCTCAATTTCCACCTTAAGACGTTCTGCTTTTAGCACCGTAACACGATTAATAAATTCCCTAGTTGCCCCAATGAGTTTAGTCATAAGGTTAATTTTATCTTCCACAGGTCCGAGATTTTGTCTTTTTTGCCGGCTCTCCGTGAGTACGCGTGACAATCGGACATGTTGATCTTGCAGCTTACGCAGCGTTTCATTTCGTGACTTTCGTGTAGTATAAAGGGCACCTAGCTCTTCAGAAATTTTTGCAATCTGTTCATCTTCTTCATGAGTATCAATAACTTCTGGAGCATCATTAATTTGTTCATGCAGTGTCTTCAGTTCTGCTTCCACACGAGCACGTTTAGTGATCAGGTCCGCAATATTGAAGTTATTGTTGGGGCTCCAATTCAATATTCCTTGTAATTCATTATGTGACAAATCGTTAACGTGAAGCACATTCATCGGTTCTACTTTGATCTCTTGTACTTTGTTTATTCGTGACCAGGTCTCACGCCCAGATTCCGTTAGCTGATTTTTTTGTTCAAGGCTTAAAGGTGGATTCACCTGTTTGCTAAGCATATCCGTGATAAATTTATCAAATGGAGCGAACAACGCCTGGCTGCGATTAAGATTAGAAAGATAAGTCTGCTCCTTCCTAATCGCTTTCTGAAGCTCCATAACCAACGGCTTTAAGATGAGCTTCGGGAGTGCTTTGTCGAAGCTTTCAATTGCTTTATTGAGTTTATCTAGTTCGTTTTCCAATTCACCAACACGACGATGAATTTGCCCCTTTGTGACAGAAGAATTCGCAAGTTTTCTGCGCCTCTCCTGATTAAGTCTATTTTTCTCTTCGTTTAAATACTCAATTTTGAGATCATCAGGTCTCTCTTTGGCTTTTAGCGACTCCAATTCATTTGCACACGCCTCAAGTTCGGCAATAAGTTTTTCCAAATCCTTATCTTTAACCGATTTAGACAAGTTTAGTTCAGTTGTGTACTTGATTTGCGATAGATCGCTATGTAACTGATTATACAATTCGAGTGAAACGATTTTTTGGATGGCTTCAACCGTTTTTGACGAATCATGTTCACCTACAAGATCCTTGATTTTCTCCGCGTCGAAAATAAAAAATGGAGCGACGTCTATCGGTATTCGTTGGTCAATAAAAGCATTAAATTCTTCATCCGATGTCGTTGCTTCACGTAGGAGATCTCCAGCCACAACAAAAATACGCCGAATTTCCTGCACTTCGCCTTTGTCATTTTCTCTAAAAGTTATCTCTATGACGTATTGCCCAGTCCTGTCAGAAAACGAAAGCTCGATACTGCTTTCACGACCGCCCTCTCGATAAAAATTGCGGTTGATTGCGTCACTTTTGAACTGATCATACTCCTCTTTAGAGAACATCCTTCGACCATATAAACAAATGAATACGGCATTAATAAGCGATGTTTTTCCGTGACCATTCTTACCGCCAACAAGAGTAATATTAGCCTTAAATGGACCGGGAGATTGTTTTTCAGTGTTAAAATTAATCTCCTGGGTTCCATAATAAGGGCGGTAGTTTTTAAACTGGATGTAGTTAAAAATCATAGAACGTTGATCCCCGCTTCCTCTTCTTCCACCCAGGTTTCAATACACTCCGTAATGCGTTCGTAGATGCCTCTTCTTCTTGCCATATTTTTATCCGCATATTCCTTTTCAATCATAAAAAGCTCTCTGAGGTACTGCGGATCTACGCCATGTTTATTGCAGATTTCAACTAAGAGATCATCTTCATCTTGAATAATAGTCGTCACGCTATCGTCACCTTCACTTTTCTTCTCGAGTAACTAGATGTCTGTCGGAAGCTTTAGACATAGTGTATAATCTACATTATAGTAATTTAGTACCTTTTTTACTAGGAGGAAATACTTTGGAGATTCTTTGCTCTCCCCACACAGAAGATATCGAAAGCTACTTGAGAACAAAGGACATCATACACCAACGTTATCTCCACTTGACCCCCACTTTAATCTTGTTCCGGCGTCGTGTTCAGTTTTACCTGGAAACAAAGGAACTCAAGCACGCCATAAAAAACAACCCCGCAATCAATCAAGACATGAAGTCTGAAGATAAAGTCCACCAATACGTACATGTTTTTGAAATCAATCATTTTGTTAAAACACTGCTCAAAAAAGTAACTGAGCGCGTCTTAAACAAAGCTGAAGCAACCGTAGTGCTTGAGCGCATCATCACCACGCATCCTGCCACCAACAATCCAAGTTGGTTTTCCGTAACTTTTGACCTATACGATCTTTTTTCGGAGTTCAGCCAGAGTGGCCTATCGACCTCAACTCTTCGCGGACTTGATCAGAGCGCTAAGTGGCAACTTGTTCTAACCATCTATGAGACATACTTGGCAGAACTTGAGGCGCTTAATGTTTCGGATAGATCGCTTACTTGCAGGCGACAATTGGAATCTCTCGATATATCTGACTATGCTGAACTTGTTTTAGACGGCGCTTTTTTGCCGATAACGCCGGTTCTGCAAGTCATCATTGATAAATTTCACGCCCAGGGTAAGCCCATTATTACACTACTTCCATTTGACTTGGACCAACCAGAGCACCCGGCACTTAAAGCTATCACTAGGGTGTACGAAAACTTTAAATCCAAAACAGACTGGATCTCTATTCAGTCAAAGCACGCGGAGTCTCCTTACATCAGACGATTACCAAAACTTGTATTCCAAAACGGAAATTCCACAAATTTAGATACTTCTCTTCAGATTCTACGTTTTCAAACCGGTGAAGAAGAGCTGCACTACATCATGCAATCAATCTATGTACTACTAAAACATAAGGGAGTTCTACCTAAACAAGTCGTACTCGTTACACCCGGTGTCATGGAAATTCGCCCTTTAATCCGAGAAATTTCTGAACAGTATAATCTCCGTGTACACTTGCCCAAACGACCGTTACTTCATTTAAACCAAGGACGTGCCATCAAGCATCTCTTTGATATTCGTGTGGATATGCGAAAAGAGAAAAACACCTACATGACTACTAAGATCATAAAGGTGTTTTTGAATGACTCTATTTTAAAAAACAGTCCAAAGCTGCTTGATGCTTTTGAAAAAGTTGAAGGCTTCTTCGAAGATTGCATCTCTATAGAGGATTTTACGACCAAATTAAATGACCTTGTGCAGGCGAAGGGACTTTTGGAAGAGAGACATGAGCAACATCCACTCAATAGCGTTACATTTGATCAACTCAATGAGCTGAATATGATTGTTCAGTTCCTGGGCGAGGTAAGTCTGTCCTTGGTTTCAGCACCAATCGCACGTGTAAGTGAACATGTCCAACAGCTCATTACACGTCTTCAAACGGACGAACATTTTCGAGAACTCGATCCCGACATTTGGGATCGCATTGAATCCATTAGTACATCTGCAAGTGGGCAACGAAACCTGCCTATTACAGGTATTGAATTCGGAACAAGAGTGTCTGCACTCTTTAACGAAAGCGAAGAATTTGAACCAGGTGAACAGCCAATCGAGGACGAGACAGATATTGATTTAAAACGCGAGATCCTAGTTACTGGTCCTAACAACGTTGAATTCCAGCGTTACGATTACGTGTTCCTTTGCCGCTTTACACAAGACATTTATCCAGAGCCAAAAAGATACACGTGGTTAAAAACAAAACAAGTCGAACAGCTCCTGCTCCAGTATACGACCGCTTTTAAGCTTCCTGATACGAAGTCGTTGGATTTGTTCTACTTAGATCGGTCAATATATCACATTTATCTTGCCCTGTCTGCGCCGCGGATACAACTTACGATCTCTTACGCTAAAATGGACAATGGTCAACCTTTAACGCCAGCGCATTACTTGCACGATATTGCCCGAACGTTTCGCATTGAGGAAGGCAACCGACTAATTAATAAGAAAGAAAAAACGCTTGAACAACTTTTGGAGGAAAACCGCATACTAAAATCACCATCTAAATATTCTCCGGCTAAAATGTTAAGTGAAGGAAAACCTATCCCTTGGAACCTGATAGGACGTTCCTTCACAGCTGAGGATGTAGCGGTATTTCATTATTGTCCAAGGCGCTTTTATTATCAAAGCCAATATACGCAGGAACATGTCTACAATCAAATGTTTCATCTTCAATCTTACGCAACGTCGTGTCTTTACGAAAAGACCGTTGAACTATTTGTTCAAAAAGAGTCATTTCCTATCACAGAATCGATTGATACAAAAAAACAACTAACCAGACTGAATGCTGTCATTCTCGAGCGACGTGCTGAAGCCGAGCAAATGGTACGTCCATTGTTTCCACTTAGCAACCGCCTTTGGCACAATATACGTGTTCAAACGGACTTTTTTTTAAGATCGCTTTTACATTCTATATTTGATGGTAATTTCATTCGCGAACTTCATCAGCGCGGGAACTCCATCATTAAAGTTCAAATGACCATTGCCAATCAAGATGACATCATTCAGGTTGACGATTTTAGCTTCTCGTCAATTCGAGAGCTTGAGGTTCAGTATCTTGGATTGGAAACACATCGATATTCCATATCTAATCGAAAAGATATCCTCTCGTTCTCCTCATCTGATCATGATGAGAAAGAAACAATGGAAGAGATGAAGCGCTGGTATACCGCATTTAAGCGTGAATTCAAGAAGCGAACTCCGAGTGTTATAAAAGCACTTGAGCAAGTGGTAAATGGAATCACTACAGGTTCTTTCCCTAAACAAACGGGCGGACACTGTATGTACTGTTCGTTTAACAAAATTTGTCGTGAGCGAGAGGTTGATTCATGCTAACCACTGAACAACAAGCAGCCGTGAACTCCACTCAGAAATTCATTTTGGTGAAAGCTGGAGCAGGAACTGGTAAAACGGAAGTTCTTAGCCAAAGGATTCTGCGTCTGCTTCAAGAACATAACGAGCTTAGCATTTCCGATATGGCAGTTATTACCTTTACGAACAAAGCAACTGAGAACCTGCTTGCTCGTTTGAAGTTATATCTATATCATCATTGGAAAGAGACAACTAACCCCGATACCAAAATGCGTTTTCGATATGAACTCGAAAACTTGAATGCAGTTCAAATCTCGACCATCCATAAGTTCTGCAAGTCAATCTTAGATCAGGCTGGACCTCTCCATTATCCGGACTTTAATTATGCACCGAATTATTCGGTAACAGAGGCGTCAACGCGCCAAGCAATGGATCGGGCATTTGAAGAATGGTATCTTGAAAAAAATAAGCGAAATGAAAAAATTCAGCATGAGAATGTCATGCCGTATCATCGCTTTCGAAACGTATTTGAAAAACTATACCACATGCTAAGATCACAAGGAATTTCGATTACCGATGCTCTAAAGAAAACCAAAGCAGAACTTTCGCTTGATACAGGAGCTATTCGCGCTTATAAAAAGGAACTTGTGGAGCTGCTGGAGCTTGTCGTTGATTATCATCAACAGCTTCGATATCAAACACTCGATCCTGATAACTTACTTGAATATTGTTATAAGCTTTTGAGTAGGGACGCTGATTCAGTGAGCCATGTAAAGTCTGCATACAAGTACATTTTTGTAGACGAGTTCCAAGATACTTCCCTATACCAAACGGGTATTATTAAGAAGATTTGCGATGGGACCCCTGAGAGTCCTTCGCTCTTTGTTGTTGGTGATAGCAAACAGTCCATCTATCAATTCCGCGGCGCGGACTTGTCCTCATATCAACAAGTGGAGAAATGGATTAAACGTTCAGGAGAAATACTTTCTCTTTCTACCAATTTCCGATCCACTACAGAACTAGTTTACCTTGTTAACACACTATTTGAGCGCATTAAAGGAGCCAATCCACAATATTCATTCCAACCGGAACCGTTGAAACCCAAGGAAGTGCCAACGTTACCTGTCAATACTGCAGAAGCATATGAGTGGATTATGTCTAATGAGAAAGAAGGGAGAACACAACCTGAACTTGTTGCCCATTATATACAAGAGCAGCTTGAAGCAGGTAAATCTCCAGGCGAGTTTGCCATTTTGTTTCGAAAAAATTATCAGATGATGGATTTCTTTAATGCCCTGTCGGCATTAAAGATCCCTTGTCAGCTAATTGGTGCTGGGAATTTTTATAATCAACGCGAAATAGTCGATACCTACAAAATCCTAAATTACATCCTCTCCCCAACGAATACCGTCTACGCGGAAGAGGCACTTGAAACAATTTATATCCAAAATGATAAGGAGCAATTAAAACTAATTACTGAGCATGTTGTCCCAATTACTCAAAAACGGACACCTGCTCAGCTGCTTGATCGCCTATATCAAGTGACAAACGTACGCGAACGGCTTGTAACCGATTTGCCGAAAGCTGTGGCAAATCTAAATAAACTAAAAGAATTGACCCGACAACTAAGCATCGGTGAAAACATACAGCTTCAAGAATATACGAACTGGCTACATTTAATGATTGCCTCCCATAAAGAAGAGCAGGAATCGGATACTGCTGACGGAGAGAATGTTGATGCAGTAACCTTAATTACAATCCATAAAGCTAAAGGGCTTGAATATCCAATTGTCATACTGCCTCGACTTGAAGAGGCAGTAAGTCAAACGGTTCTTGCCCCACCTATAATTTATTCACACACAACAGGGCTTGAGTTTAGCTATGCACCGTATTTTGGCGACCGGAGTGTACGAATTAATAGTAATGGCTACAATACACTGATCCAACCATACCAAGACGAGCTTCACTCTGAAGAACTACGTGTTTTTTACGTTGCTCTAACCCGCGCAGAAAAAAAAATAGTGTTCGTCGGAGACGAACACTGTCCAAAAAAATCAATTTGTTTTCAAAATTGGCTCAAACTACTCTAAACATGAACTGGTAAACCAAACACGTCCAGAAGCCTCTCTAAGCAACTCGCTAAGAGAGGCTTCTTTCTTTTCATCCATTCCTGTAGGTTTCAGATCCATTACAAATGTATAAGTATGCCGGTCAGGCGTTAAGTAATCATTCAGTGCGCCGATTCGAACGCCATTAACCCCCATATCGGCAAGGATGTGCTCTACATCAAACAAAATCGAATTTCTCTTAAGATGACGATTTTCTTGTACAAAAATGGAAATAGATGCATCCGACACACCTTTGGCACGCAAGTGACGAATTTCTGTCGCAATAAACAAAACTTCATCAACCACACTTGCAAACGTCAAGATATTCGATTGGAACGTTCGAAACCACGCTTTACGAATCTCCTCATATTCAGGCACACTTAGGCTAGGATGAAGAAACTGCACCAGTTCATTTGTTAGTCCGGTAGAAACCTCATTTATCTTAAACTTAGACGCCAGGATTCCATAAAGCACGTCTTCAATTACATGGGGCTGTTCGAATCGATCCTTGGTTAACAAGAGCTTATCCGGGATGACTTTTGAAATTCCCATCACTCCAATATCATGCTCTGTGATGTTTACTAACCAACATGCGCACATTATAGGAAACATAACCTTCCCTTGATAAATGCCTTCTCTAACGCAAAACCCGTTACGCTTTTCAAGCTGTTTAGCGAGCTTGTGCTTGTAGTGCCGTACTTGTTCATATGGGGACAGTATCGACTTTGTCTGCCCTTCAACTGAAAGCTCCCAATAGTTTGGAGAGAGCCTTTTTATTGTTTGTGTTGCGTAATCCTTTACCTCGATAATTAATGCTCCTGCATATGGTGAGAATACTACGATGTCCGGTGTTACATCGTCGACATGTGGCTCATAAAACAAATGCCAAGCGTTCGAAAGGGAGTTTTTTAAGAAGGTAAAAACCTGCTTCTCCCCACGAGTTTGGAAGGTCGGGGAAGCAGGATAAGTTATTGCCACTTCCATAATCTCCTTATCATATTAAGTTTAGCAAGCGACTACTTTTACTCCGCCGCAATCACATTTAAACATTGGGTCCGCCTTCATTAATTATTATTTTGCTGTCAGGAAAGCGCAAAAGGAATCAATTTCTTCAATCGTATTCATATGTGACAATGAAATTCTTACAGAAGAACGTATTTCGTTTAGAGTTAGTCCTATGCTGTGGAGAACATGGGAAGGCTTACTCGAACTACATGCTGATCCAGTAGATAAGGCGTACCTATCTGACAACTTTTTGATCAAAAGTTCGTTGTTAGTCCCACGAAATTGAACATTTACGATCCCCGGTATTTTATTCGTCACATCGCCATTAAACCGAACGATATCTGGGAACAACTCTACAAGTTTATGCCTAAGATGTTCCTCCAGCTCTTGAAGTCTAATTGTGATTTCTTCTTGCCTGAGTAGGGCAAGTTCTGCAGCTTTCCCAAAGCCAACAATATTATGAACACTAAGTGTACCACTTCGATAATTATATTCTTGTCCACCGCCATGAATAAGCGGGGCAAGTTTAGTTTTTATACCAAGCTCATCCTTTCTGATAATAGCAGCTCCGATGCCTTTCGGACCATGTAGCTTATGAGCCGAAAGTGAAAGAAACCGAACTGAACGTTCCAGCGGCGATGTCTCGAGTTTTCCGACCACTTGCGTCGCGTCTGTATGAAAGAGAATACCTCGCTCTTCACAACGCTTTGCCATACTACGTATATCGTTTAAGACTCCCGTCTCATTGTTACCCCACTGCACGCTTACTAATACCGGTTCAATATCTAAGGTAGCTGCCAAAGCAGTTTCATCCACACGCCCGTATGAATCAACGTTTATATACATGACTTCCATTCCACGCTGTTCCATGTAGCCTGCGACTTCAAGGATGGAAGAATGCTCAACTTTGCTCACTGCAAGAGAATGCTTCTTCCCTCCGTAAGTTTCCATGACCCCTTTTAATATCAAATTGTTACTTTCCGTAGCACCGGAAGTGAATATAACTTCATCAGAATCGCAACCAAATAATTTAGCCACCTGAGCGCGAGAAGCTTCGACAGCGTCTTTTGCATGCATTGCCAGCGAATAATATTTGCTTGAGGGGTTTCCGTACTCTTCATACAGATAGGGAAGCATCGCATCAACCACACGAGGATCTATCTTGGTTGTTGCACTATTGTCAAAATAGATCATTCAACCCACTCCCGGTAATTTGGTCAGTAAATTAACAATCATCTTTTCTTGATTGCCGGCGTAGTCATACTCGTTTTCGAGCATTGTAATGCCACGCTCTAGATGAGCATTAAATAGATCCGGAAAATACTCTTCGTCGGTGATTTGCCTTTCAAGGCGCTGAGCGATCAACGCCTTAAAAACAAAGTCATATGTTCCTGTGAGGGTATTTCTATTGAACTCTAGTCCAGATGTATCTTTAACAAAATTGACGACCGGTTCCGGGTTTCTAAGCGAAAGAATGACGGCGTATCGGC
Organism: Paenibacillus aurantiacus; assembly: GCF_042431225.1. Lineage (NCBI taxonomy): Bacteria > Bacillati > Bacillota > Bacilli > Caryophanales > Paenibacillaceae > Paenibacillus > Paenibacillus aurantiacus. The sequence goes on from NZ_JBHMDO010000002.1 coordinate 22,707, forward strand.
AAAGAATATTTGGTGTCAGTCTAATTTTATCTTGGAGCTCTTTTAGTTTGTCGCCTGTTTTTTTTGATGTCCTAAGTCTGAAGTTCATGCGACAGCTCCTCCTGTTTCATTGACATATGAAAATAATCGGTATTCCATTTGACTGTTGATCTCTCAGTATCATAGTCAATTGTATAAGTTTTAGCTAGAATCGGTTCAATTAATGAGAAGTTCTCTTCATTTATCTCTGAGTCGGTGGAGAGAATAATTACTTGTTCACCGCACCGAGGAATAAATGCTTCGATGATACTCTTTTTATGTGTTTGATCCAGTCTTCCAAGTAGTGTATCAAACACAAATGGCAGCCGGCGATTCGAGCACATCGCCATTGCCCAAACCGTCGAAAGAAGCAATATTTGCTTTTCACCTGCGGACAGACTTTCAATATTGATCTCATCTTGAGCATTGTTGAAGATCCGAAGTTGAAATGTCTCAGGATGTATCTTCACACGCGTAACAAAGAGCTCTTTCCGAAAAATCATCTGCAGCATGTGTGCAGCTTGTTGTTCCACTTGTTGTAATTTTTTGCGAATTTGTTTAGTCCGAAAACTTCTGCTGACGTCCAATACACGAGTGGTGATTTCAAAAATGTTGCCAGCTTTTTTTGTGTCAATTACTTTTTCTTTTTGAGTCTCATATGCTTTCGATTTATCTTCCAGTTGTGCTTGAACGAGGATAACAACTTCTTGAAGTTGTTTTTTCTTCATTGCGAGCATCTTAACTTCGTTTTCAGTATCCCGAATGTTTTCGATTAATTCTTTTAATTCACTCGAAGAATCATTTTTATCAATTTGCTTTTTTAGTTTTTGGACCTTCTTTAGCAGTTCTGAATTGACTTTAAAATCATTAAGCATTTCATCTGGGTTAAATGAAGCTAGCTGATTAAAAAACGCTTCAATTTCCGCACGTTGGAGACTTGAAGCATTATGAATAACTCGATCGTCTTCATTGGAAATGAGATTTAACAAGCCCATCAAGATTTTATTCGATGTGTCCACTGACACATCATTCAAGCCCATATTAGCCCTCAATACAGCTTGCATATCAGAGCTTTTCACTATGGACATCACATTGTTTTTCACTTCGTTTTTAGACTCTCGTTGCATCTGTTCCAAAGTTGCGGCGACAAGATCTTTAACTAGAACGAATGGGAGAAGTGACTGCACCATTTCTCGGTTTTTTTCCATTTTAAGATATCGTTGATTTTCAATGGTGTTTATTTCGTTAATAAGGGTATCTCTACGTTCTTTAACCAGTCCACCATGAACGTTAAAAAGCCTATTATGATCTTCTAGTTGAGCATTTGTATCTTCGATTTTTATTTCAATTTCATTTATTTCCCGTAGATGTTGCTCATACTGACTCTCAATATTATTTCTTTCATTTTCAAGATCCAATAGCTTTTTCTCTTCATCCGATAAGGTTCCCATTATATCATCTTGCTTTAAATAGCTATTTAAATCCGATTCCAGACTCTCAAAAAGATCCAAATTAAACATTACTTTTGCAGTTTGTTGAAGGTAATCCGATAAGGTTTCTTTTGAAACCACCTGTGAAATCTTTTCACCATCGAACAAACAAAACTCCAGAAGCTGAGGTGGCGTTTCTTCCCGTAGCCTGGAAAAGAACAAATCGATCTCTGATTCGTCATCTATTATGAAACCATCTCGATATAATTTTAAATCTTCTTTTAATGATGTCTTAGTCCGTGACCACGCACGGGATATTGTATACTCGTATTTTTTCCAGTCCTCTACTATTTCCACATCAATGTTAATAGAATAATGTCGCAGATTCGATTTCAGGGCATGTGTGTTGAGGCGAGCTTCGATCTTTTCAAAATAAGCAGGTGATTCATTTTTTAGTCCAAACGCAAAAGTGCCATAGAGGGCAAGTCGGATAGCCTCCAAAATTGTGGTTTTACCCGAACCATTTTTGCCGCCAAATAAAACAACATTTTTTGATTTACCAGGTGTTCTAAGGTCAAAGTTATATCCCCTGCCCCAGAAAGCTCCAATATTCTCTAGTTGTAGTCGATTAATCTTCATTCCTTGTAACCTTCAACCTTTCCGTAATGTAACCAGTCCTGTTTGAGGATCTTATCAAACTCTTGGAATAAACCCCGCCGAACACGATAGCCGCTGTAGTTTTTCTCGACGTTAACAAGCTTTTTCATAAGTTGCATGCTGACCCCATGCTCATTGCACAGAAATTCGAGTTCGGTAATTTGGTCATCTTCAAAAAGAGGACGCTCATTATATTCCCAATCTAAATCTGTACCTACTATTTCTTGATATATTTTTGGTAAACTGTCGTTCCAATCGCCTTCTTCAATCCAGAGCTTCCTGATATGTTTTAACTCTTCAACTGTAATAAGTTCATAGGACGGATCGTAGGGGTTCTGTACTTTTATCTGGGTCTTTAACAACTCACGTAAAATAGTTTTGCGTGCTTCGAGTGTAAATGGTCCCAAACCAAGCTCACGTTCTTCTCCACGTCCCACAAAATAAATACTACCGTTCATTCTTCTTTTTTCGCGCATATCACGGTCTTCCCGAATTTCGGATAACCACTTACGATATTTAGCAAGCGGCCTCAGCCATTCTTCACCGGATTCAATAAATCCGTTCAGCGCTTTATCCTCAGCAACCACAGTACATGTCCAGCAGCCAAAACGGCTATTGCCACATGATCCCGCAGATTCTTTAATGTCTTTATCTACAATTAGCGGACACTCACCACCACTTGAATTCTGATAAAGCGCATGAAGTTCATGATTGTCATTGCCCCAAGGCGACTCTTCAGTCAACAGATAGTTCCAAACATCATCTAATTCGAAATGGCGTATTGGCGCATAGACATAGGCGTTAGAAAGCGTTGAATGGCGCATAAGCACCTTACCTTCAATTGTATGATTCTCCATTACCTGCGCACGCGTAGCGCTCTCCGAGTCACGTACTCCAAGAACCATAATAACCTCACCGAATTGATCTACTTTATCCTTAATAAATTTGTTCGCAGGATCAATTTTCATACGGTCAGTACACCAACGAAACTTTTGCCGAGGCGAAGGATAGCCTTTTCCAATAATTGAAGACCAGAAGCTTTTTTCAATCTCTGGACGAACTTTATGTGTTTCAATGGGTAGGTCTAATTCAAGCGCTTTTGTTTGAATGCGCATAAGCGTTTTGTTTATTGAAGCAATAATCAATGGCGTTTCCACTAATGTATCAGAGGAAATGATGTAAACTTTTTTGTGTCTCTTTTCTTCCGGAAGCTTCTGAATAGCTTGAAAAACAAGTTGCACAAGAACTGTCGAGTCTTTTCCGCCACTGTATCCTACAACCCACGGCAATGAGTCCATAAGATATACCTTTTGAATGTTTTGAATCGTTTCGTCTGTTTTGTCAAATACTAAAAACATAGTCACGCTTCACCCGCTTTCAATTTGTTCTCCACTTGCTGCTCGTGCTTGGTTAGCGGCAACCCGAGTTTATGCTTTATAAGGTTAGCTGTAAGCTGGATCGCATCTCCGCTTTTGCTAATTCTCCCAGTATGTCCATACGCACGTCCAAGCCACTCTGAGTTTGTTCTGCTCCAATCCAGTTCCCCTAAGCGTTCAATGTAACTTTCCCAATCGTCCGGATGATTCGTCATCAAATGATTTCCCACCAAACCGACGGCTTCAAGGAACGTACCATGCGCATTGATATAATTAGCCCGGAATTCAGTCGGACTCAACTTTTTCTCTAAAACTAAGTTCCATTCATTAATGGCTTGGCAAAGCTTGTCCCAAAATTGAAATAAAAAGGCGCTTTCCTGATTTGTAATCAGTTCGCCTTTTCGTTTATTTATCAATTTGCTGTTTGTATTATAAATGTTACTAAGCACAAAGAGTTTCGGTGTGAATTTCGAAAGAGACTGCCTCTCTTTGTCCGTGTATCTCTCCAATACTTTGACTTGCCCTACAATTTCTTTCGTAATATTTGCTAGCTGATCTCGATGTTCATACAGTATTCCAAGTGATGACGTTGTATTTACGGCATGTCGGTTTAAATCTGCAAATATTTGCTGACTTTTCCGTAATCCATCATCCTTAAAGAATACAACCGAAATATTCTCTTGTCCTAATTCAGGCGTAATTTTGAGTGCTTCTTCAATAGCTGCGCGTCGATGTTGACCATCGTTAATAAGAAAACGTGCATCAAGTGAAATAAAGAGTCGACCTAAATTCTGAAAATCCGGGTCGTCAGTGTATGGTTTAAACTTCATTTGTCCATCTACCGAAGCAGTCAAAGAACTGAATACATAGTCTGTTGGGTTGTCCAATATATAACTCGATATTTCAGGTATACGCGACCTGTTTATTGTCCTCTGCGCTCGGAACTCAGGCGGTATCTCTTCTTCATCAAATAGAAAGATTTTTGGAATCAACTTCAACGGACACATTACAACATAAAATTCGCCAGCTGCCTGTATCCCACGAAGCGCTGGAAAACTGTAGCTAAACGTTGCGTCCATCTGTAAAACCACCTTATTACGTACGTATAGTTTGACTTCTATGTTACCGAAAGTGATTAATATGGTCAACAGTTTACAGGAATTCGTAACATTTTAAAGCTATAAGGCAGGATTTTATCAAGGTTATCGAAGAATACTGAGGATTTAACAGACTATCTACGATTTCAATATGCTTCTACATTGGGGCCATTAAAAAAGGTGAATCTATTCAAAGCAGTCTCTGGGCAAGTAGGCAATAAAGAATATTCGGATAAAAAGATAATCTATCAACAATCAGGTTTGTAATATCCTGCATATGTCGCCAGTAATACAAAAATCTGGGGCTTCGGATCAATTAGCGCTAGACAAAGTGCTATGGCAATGGATGCATTACGCGTCTGGCAATATAACTAAGATACTGCGGTTCCATATAAGTTGAGAAAGTAAACTGCTCATTCGCTGATCAGTAGGAAGTTGGAAGGGCACTGTTTGTATACGGGAACATCACTCAAACTCCCCTTCGGTTTCGTATATAAAACTACCAAAAGCCGCTAGCCGATAGGTGATTTTCATACCTTAAACGTTTTTGCATATTTCTGGAACAAGGGAGGCTACCGTACTTCTAAAACGGTGATAACGGCGACCAGCCAATATTGGAGGTACTGAAATGGATAAACCAAATCTGGATAAACCCATGACCGTCTCAGAATTCCTGCGTCAAAATGCCGAATTTCGCAGACAATCATCAAAAGCGCTCCATGATCGAGCATCAATGTTAGAAGGCGCTAGAGCGGAAGGTAAATTGGAAATCGCGCAAAAGATGTTGAATCGAGGCATGAGCAAAGCTGAGATTCTGGATCTCACGGGACTCTCGGAGAAAGACTTGGCACATTTAAATACCCATGCAAATAAGGCTGAGTAGGAGTGATATCTCCTGCACAGCCTTGTTTTGGTGCAACTAACCATACTGCCCCCGATAAGACCAAGCTGGCCCGGGGCGGACAGCGGGGACCTTTGCGAACGACGATCGTCTCTTTTCGTCATGGGTCAAAAAAGCCTCCCCTTTGCTGAATGACTCGCTGTACCTCCATTCTTACAAGGAAAAGCTTCTTTTTGTTTGTCATCAGGGCTTATCCCTAAGCCCCCTGACCACTCTTAAACTTAATCAACGGCGCAATTTCATAGAATTGCGTGTACCGCTCGTCTCGCTTCATAATCGCCATCTGCCCTTTGAGCAGGTTCAGCTTTCGCTCGCCAAGGACCTGCTGCGCGAGCAGACAGCGCTGCCCCCACTTCCTTCGCTTGATCGCGTAAAGCCATTCGGGCCCGTTGAATAGGATGACCCACCCCGGAGGCAATTGGGCGATGTGCGATTCGGTGTCGGCCGCAAGGTGCGGATCGACGAGGAGCACCGCTTCCGTTGCTTGATTGGGCCTCATCTGCTCCACAGCGTTGAACAGCGACCCGATAATTTTCGTTTTCTTCGCGTTCAAGCGGAGATAGACCGCAAGATTAAAGCCGAACACGACGGTTAAGCCGACGATCCATAATATACTCACCCTTCTTGTCCCCCAACCCCGACCAATTGCGTCGATTTGATGTTCTCCAACAGAAAAGCCGCGTTCACGATGACCAGGATGGAGAGGGTCAAGGATGACCCGGACGCGGAGGCGTGCGGAAGCAGGAGATGAATGAACATCAGCGCGACGATCACCGCATTACGCTGCACCGGGAACCGGCTTAACGGATGGTTAGCCCCGAAGCAGCTGCATGTGTTGCTCTTGAGCCCGTTCTTCATGACCGTGGCCCCCGTTAGAACCACGATGAACGCGATCCCTGCGCCATGTTTCCAACCGGTGAAGCCATCCTCCCATAAGAAGAGTCCGGCCAGCACCATTTCGAAGAGCAGAACCAACCAAGCCAAGACGAACGTCCACCGGTAGGGGATTCGATAAACGCTAAGCTCCATGCGGAAATCCAGGACATTCATCAGCTTCGAAAGGGACGAGGAAAAAAATACAAAGGCAATCACGGTTCCAAGCCATACGGCCATCTAAGATCCCCCTAGCGGTCTAGCCCGCTTTCACATGAATCGGGTACCAGTTTTTCTTCTCTTGGTTGATGTAGCATTCAAGGAAGATATTCCCTTCGTCTTCGACCAATACTTTTAGGTCAAAGTTCTGGTCGACGCCGGGCACGGCCTGCGCGTCTCGGTAATTGCGATGGACGAAGGTGCCCGGCGAACCCAGCACGCGCCCTTCGGCGTCCACCACGCGGAATTCGGTCAGAATGTCCTCCCCCTCGGGGATCTCGTAGATTTTCAGCAGCAAGGAAAATTGGATCATATAGGGAAACACCGGCACGCTCACCGAATTGATGACTTTCCCCAAAATATGACGTTTCTGTTCGACCCGTATCTGATCGCAAATCAGGATCTGACAATGCATGGACAAGCCCTCCTATGGTTGGTTATGACGTTAAAGCGAGCGGCGTCCGCTCTTCCTCGTACCACTCTTTTTGCGTGTTCCACATTTCGTAATAGGCCTGCTTACGCTGAAGCAGCTCCTCGTGCGTCCCGAACTCGACGATTTCGCCCTGCTGCATGACGCAGATTTTATCGGCCTTCCTTCCGATGCCGACGCGATGGGAGATGACGATGGTCGTGGTATCGCGGCAGTAATCCAGCACTTCGTGAATGACCTTCAATTCGGCCAAGGGATCCAAGGCGGACGTCGGTTCGTCGAAAATGACCAGCTCCGGCTTCTCTTTCATGAACACGCGCGATAAGGCGAGCTTCTGCCACTGTCCGCCCGATAGGTTGATCGAAGCCAGATCGATAAACCCAAGCGGCGTTTCGAGCCCTTGAGGCAAAGCTTTATCGAAATTCACTTTCCTCAAGAGGCCCTCTAACTTCGCATCATCCTGGACGGACGCAAGGTCTCCGATCGCCACGTTCTCCCGGATATTCGTTTGATACTTGATGAAGTCTTGAAATACGGCGCTCGTGCTCGCATGCAGGCTATGGTCATCAAACTGATTGATCGGCATCTCGTCGAACGTAATGGCCCGATGATCCTCGACTTTATAGAGTCCGAGCAGCAATTTCACCAAGGTCGTCTTCCCCGATCCATTCTCGCCCAGCAGCGCGATCGTCTCGCCTTTATGGATGGTCATAGTGATATTCTTCAAGGTGGCGGTCTGGCTATTGGGGTACTTAAAATAGAGATTAGAAACCGTTATTTTCTGGTCCAACCGGAAGGGAACGGTCGCCCCGGATGGTTTCGAAACGCTTTTATTCGCAATGCTGGTTCGCATGTCATTTGCTTTGTCCACGTACTTCAAATTCTCGAATAGTCCGCTGTAATCTTGAATAATCACCGAGATGACGTTGACGATCATGGCGACGGCCATCGTCACCGCAATGTAGTGCCCTACCGATAACTGCTGGTTCGCGATCAAGATGACGAGCAGCATGATAACAAATACCGAACCGACGATGGTCAACAATTCTTTGTACAAAAAGTTGCGTTTGTCCATTTTATCGAGCGCGATCTTCTTCGCGTCGATCCGATCCCGTTCGGCGATCCATTTTTGTTTGAAATAAGAGGTGGCGCCATATAAGGTCAGTTCTTTTTGACTGTCCACGCCCGTGAGCAAGTTGTAGTAGTACATCGGTCTAATTAAACTGGATTCGATCTCCGTATTCAGGGACACTCTCTTCTTGACGGTCACGAGGTCGACCACCCCTTTGAGGATGCCAACCGCCACGGCCAGCAGGCTGAACACGTAATACGTGCCGGTCAGAAACTGAAGGATGGAGGCGAACACGATCAACTGCGCCATTAACTGAAGCACCTTCAGATAGTTTTCGTAAATTTTGTTGTCCGCGAATTTCAAGTAGGAGAAATCCCCTTGGAAGGAAGGCGATTCTTTGGCGAGCAGCTCCAGCTTGGCGTTGTGCTCGATCAAGGCCTCATCGCTCTTGCCGGAGAAAGCGATGCTTAACTTGACGGTCTGCATGGAGGATATGGCTTCCAAAATCAATTTCAACAATTGAAAGCCGGTCAGCAGACTTAGACTCCATAGAATGGCGGACTGCTTCATGTCGACGATCGAATCAAGCAGCACCTTCGATAGATACACGCTGGCATAAGAATAGCAGGCGCTTACGATCGTAACGAACACCATGAGCGATACGGTGAACGGACGGAGTTGATAGATGGCGATAAAGGAGTCCGCCGCCATGCGCATTACGCGGCCGAAACTTTTCATTGTTTGATTTTCCCTGCCGCTCGAATGAGGGGCATCATCAAGTCTTCAATCATGGGTAACGTATTGATAATTCCGGCAGCGATCACCTGTCCGACTTGGTTCAGCACCAGCTGATAAGGCAGCATGTTCAAGTTCATGTTCTTGACGAGCAAGTCAATCTGAAACGAATGGTGCGCAACATGACGGCTTTCCAGGAAAGCCGATGGAATCGGATTGCGGGAACCTTCATAGAAGACGATATACGAAAATTCGGGATAAGTCTGAATCGCCTCTCGTACGGCCTCCGCATTGCAGGCTTCGCAAGAGGAACTAATGAAGAACAGAACGCTCCCATTCCCGGTTTTCGCGACGGAGGTCAGATCAATCGGGTCCTCGTTCTGACGCAGCGTGACGCGCTCGGGAAGGAACGTCCCCAGTTCGTATTCCGTCGTCGACGATTTCAGGAACCTCCGATGCAGCATTTCTTTCTCGGCCATGGTTTTCTCCCCCCAAACAAAATTGAAAAAATAATTCGGCTATGTTAAACTCAAGCAAGAAAAGTAAGATTAAGGATGGAGAAGAGCCCTCACTCTTCCCCATCGATGGATATACACGTAAACGCCTAATACCGATCTTACGCGCAGCAGCCTGCGTCCACCGTGCATGTGGATGTCGAGCTGCTTCCGTTCTTCGTGCAGGTTTTGTTCTTCGTTGCCTTCAAAATTTTGGAGTAGTTGTTACTCCCCCACGTGCAGCCTCCGTATACGCAAGCGGTCGACAAATCGGAAAGCGTCATATCGTACGTCGAATCCGGGCAAGAGCAAGCCATGTTTCATGTCTCCTTTAAGGTTCGTTTTTTTTTGGATTGGTTTGGCGCGTCGAGCTTACGCGCAGCAGCCTGCGTCCACCGTGCATGTGGATGTCGAGCTGGATCCGTTCTTCGTGCAGGTTTTGTTCTTCGTTGCCTTCAAAATCTTGGAGTAGTTGTTACTCCCCCACGTGCAGCCTCCGTATACACAAGCGGTCGACAAATCGGAAAGCGTCATATCGTACGTCGAATCCGGGCAAGAGCAAGCCATGTTTCATGTCTCCTTTAAGGTTCGTTTTTTTGGATTGGTTTGGCGCGTCGAGCTTACGAGCAGCATCCTGCATCCACCGTGCATGTGGATGTCGAGCTGCTTCCGTTTTTCGTGCAGGTTTTATTCTTTGTCGCCTTCAAAATCTTGGAGTAGTTGTTACTCCCCCACGTGCAACCTCCGTATACGCAAGCGGTCGACAAATCGGAAAGCGTCATATCGTACGTCGAATCCAGGCAACTGCAAGCCATGTTTCTCACCTCCTCTCCTGTCATTCTCTCGGTGCTACGGTAACACTTTATGGGTAAGCTTGAAGAAGTCGTCCTTGTTGTACACCACGCCGGTCAGCTGGACGACGCCGTCCCGAAGCAGCACCATCGCCGGCAGCATGGTGATGCCAAATTGGTTCTCCATCTCTTCTTGGCTCGCGCTAATGACCGAGAAGTCCCAATCGAAGTAGCCCGCCATCTCCTGGTTATCCTCTCGCTCGCCCGTCGAGAATACCGTGAAGCCCGCATCCGGAACCGCACGCGCGATTTCCGAGATTTCCGGCGTCAAGTCGATGCAGTGCATGCAATGCAAGGAGATAAAGAACAGGATTCGCACCCCCTCATCCGGTATGTTGACGATGTCGGACTTGTGATCCGTGTACGCCTGCATCTTCACCATGCTGCCCGCCGCCAGCCCTTGCTGCGTTATGGAAGCCGTGCTCATTGTCGTTCCTCCTCCGTTTCGTTCGTCCCCTCGGTTGCCGCGCTCGATCGTTCCGCTTGATAGATCAGTTGGCCTCGCGCTTCGATTTCTTTCAGACTCGCTTCCGCGCTCTTGTTATTCGCGGCAGCCTCCGTAAGAACGGTATCCATCATCCCATCGAATTGATCGACGAAAGCGGATGACACATGTCGCCCAAGATAGGGTCTGTCGTCGATGGTTTGCTGCCAGAATGCCGAGAGATCCACGGAACCATACTGTTGATTCATACGGTTCATCAGGGTGGAGACCGCCCCCGTATTGCTGTTGCGCTGCAAATAGGCAACGGCGTCATCGCTCATGATATATTGCAGGATTTCCCAAGCGATTTCCTTGTTCACGGCTTCCTTCGGAATGCCGATAATATCGTTGAAGAAAATGTCGTTGATGTAATCTCTCGCGTTACCGTCCACCGGCGTCGTGACAACCCCCCAATTGAACGCTTGCTGCTCAAGCTTGGGAATCATGTGCAGCATGCCAACATACATGGCTGATTTCCCCTGCAGGAAGAGTTCTTCCGAGCCTTTCTGAACCTGATCCGGTTTCAGCTCGAGAACCGTGCGCAGCGCCGCAGTCCAATCCGTTTGGTTAAATTGCAAGGTATCATTTTGCTTGTCGATAATGGTTAAGCCTTTCGCTTTCACGATGTCCCTTAAGACGCCGGTCGGACTACGTCCCATCAAACCCGTCGCGCCTGAGCCCGAGAACCGCTTCGCAAGCTGCAGGATTTCTTCCCAGGACATGCGATCGGAGGGATAGGCGATATGCTTGGCGTCAAAGAGGCTTTTGTTGTAAAAGACCCCGTACACATTGACCAAAGGCGACAGGCCGATTAATTGGTTATCTTCGTTTTTGAGCCCGCGAATCATCTCCGGATAGTAATCCTCTTCCTTCAAGGTGCCCGACTTCATGAAAGGCGTCAGATCGGAGAGCATTCCCTGCTTCGATAGTTCTTGAAAATTCGATTTCCACGTCATAACGAGATCTGGCTTGTAGGTCATCACATCTTTGGCTGCTTCTTCCGGCGTTGCGGCCTGCGACTGAATCAGGTTAAAGCTAACGTTGGGAAACTGCTGCAGAATCAAATTCCCGTAATATCTGTAAAAGACCTGGTCCTCGAACTGGGAGTATACGGTCAGCACGGTTTCGGGCATATCGACGTTCTCCACAGCGGAATCGGTTTCCGCGCTAATACATCCTGCCAGAGGCATGATGCATAGCATGAATAGCATCCCGACGGTCCATAACTTAGCGTGTTTGTTGCAGCGTCGTTTGAATCGCATTCGTCACGTCCTCCTGAAGTTTCCGGCGAATCTCTTTGACCGAGATTTGACCGCTTATCGCTTGATTGAGAATTTGATTGATGGCATTATGGGCGGCAACTTCCACGGGTCTCGGAATCGCCGTGGCATACTGCGGAAATACGGGTTTTAAGGTAGAAAAGGCTTTGACATTCCGGTTATCCGGATCGGCCATTAACGCGTCTCTCACCGGTACGATAAACAACGTCGTCGGCGCATTGTTTTTGATTTTGGCCGCGCTCGCGCTGTTGATATACGACCATACGTCCAGACTTTCTTCCATCTCGCCCGATGCGGCGTTGATCCCATTCAGATACTGGAACGACATCGTCTTTCTGCTGAGTTGATCATTCGGATTCACCGGTTCGGTGACGATTCCCCAGTTCGACTTCTGCGAACTGCCGTTCAATTCTTTCATGAACGCGTAGGTATTAAGCGTCATCGCGATTTTGCCATCCCGAAAAGCTTGGCTCAGGTCGCCGCTGAACGTTTGCTTCGCATTGCTGCCATAGAGACCGACGACTTTCTCGATAATGGCTTCCCACGCGGGACTCTCGAATAGGGCCTGTCGATGAACCGCGTCGTACCACTTCAAATCCTCCGTCTTCCCGATGGAAAGCAGGAGATCGGCCGCGTCATAGTAGGGCAGGTACAAGCCTGTTACGCCCTCCCGCGAAGGAAAACGGCTGGCCAAATCCAACAGGTTCTCCCAAGACATATAGTCGGTCGGTTCCGTAACGCCCAGTTGTTTAAAGACGTCCTTGTTATAAAACAGCGCCTGCGAGGTGATTCCGTCCGACATCGCGTACAAGCCGCCGTCGCCCATCGCTTTGATCGATTGGACAATATCCGGATTAATGCCGCTAAGACGTTCTTGATCCGCATAAGGCGACAGATCCACCAGCATATTCTCGTTCAGAAGGCTTGTATAAATGGCCGAAGGGAAAAATAGAATATCCGGCTTCGTTTTTTTAACGAGCTCCATATAACGTTCGGCGTCCCAATCCTTATCTGCCGAGTTGACAAAACTCATGGCATTCCAGATCCCGTTGCCGATCTCCGGCGCAAATTCAATGACGTTGATATTTTTGTACTTGTCTAGCACAAATCCATAGTCTTTCTGGAAGTCCGCCATCGAACTATAGAGTACGGTAACCGGCTTCTCTTCTGCCGACGAATCGTTGGATTGACAGCCTGACAAGATGAACGCGAAGCTGCATAGCAGCAGAATTAATTTTTTCATGTTTACACTCCCGATTGCTTGAGAACGCTACGAAATCAAGCTTCTTAGTTTTCGTAATGCTCTGAAATGAAGCATTTTGACGGAACCTTCGGACCTATTCAATAAGGCCGCCGTATCTTTAATGCTAAAATCATACTTAAACCGGTACAGGATCACTTTTTTCTCATTGCATTTCAGATCGTCCATCAACCTGGAAACTTCTAATTTATCCATGCAATGATCGACGAAATCGGCTGTTCGATTATCGAATGCATCCCAACCCCGATCCCGTCTGGCCTTACGGCGGCAATCCACGTACACATTTCTGGCGATCCGTTTGAACAATGGAATAATCCAATTATGTTGCAGCGTATTCTCTTGAAGTTCCAGGAATACGAATCCTTTCAAAAACGTTTCTTGCAGAATATCTTCCGCATCACACCGGTTACCTGACAGCCTCAGAATATAAGCCAGCAACTCTCCGCTATGCTGCTCCCAAAGTTGCGGCCAATCAAACTTCGCGGTACAAATCGTCTCTCTCCCCTTCCGCATCAGGTGCGTCTCTTTAGGGGGAAATCACTATTGTAAACAGGTCCCTTGGATTCCATATGTATACAATAATTCTTTTCCCACTATCTTGGCATAGGGCAGGTGCCCTACTACAACAATCCTTTTAATTTCAAATGCAACGACGACTTCGAGTTCACGCCAAGCTTGGGATACATATTCTCGATATGCCTTCTTACGGTATTGACCGAAATATCGAGCACACGGCTTATTTGCTTATAGTCGTAGTCCAGCAGCCAGTAGTTCGCCACTTCCTTCTCTCTTGGGGTAAGCGGGAGCTCCTCCAACGCCAGTTGAAGCTGCTCTTCTTCGTCGGCCGCCTCATGCACGAGGTCCCCTATACTGGCAAGCTCGCGCTCGATAACGGCTCGGACGGCTTGAACGAGCGGAGCCATGGCCGCGATGCCCACGTCCGCGGAACAGGTTAAGCACATCCAGCCTTCCGGCTCTCCGCCCTGAACGCCCAAAGGAACCGCGCACGATGCGCTCTCATGAAAGACGGTCTTGTAATGCTCCGTCCCGTTCAAGTAGACCGGCCGCCTCAAGTCCAGCGCGGCTGTCAGCGCGTGCGTGCCTATGGTATCCAGGCGAAGACAAGAGCCGTCGCGAATACCGCGCTCATGAAGACACGACAGCAAATCCGCGCTTCCCCGCATATGGAGCAGGCATCCGTCCTGATCCGTCAGCCATACGAAATGACGGTAAGGAAATGAACCTGCCCACAAGCCGTCTTGACGGGCTGCGATTTGAATCAGACGCTGCTTCCGGTCTAATCGCTCGGCGGTTTCGGACTCGGATAACCGGGCTTGCACGTGAAGATCGTCATCCGACAGCCCCGCGCAGCCGGAGTTGCGGTGGAACTGTTGAATTTGGTTTCTGGTTAGAAGAAAGGGATGAAAAGGCTCATCGTTGCCGGACCATGCTGTCATGAAATTCACTCTATTCACTACATTCACGCTCATTCACCTCATTTCATTCGGAATTTTGGCATCTTGCCAATCTCTGTTTCCATTGTAATCCATATTTAACCATATCCGCACCGAATATGGTTTTGCGGGTTCCCGCATTTTTATTGCGTCGAATTTCGTCGTTGACGCAAAAGAGGAGCAGTCCCCGCAAGTCATCATGAAGATGACGTTGGGATGCCCCTTTTTCTACCAATATTCTGGGTTGCCATACCCGCTGCGCGGTCGCATGCAGGCAGATGAAGCCGGCCTCAATCCTTATAAGGGTCAAACTCATCCGCCCCCGCCATACATACCCCGATCGGCTTCAGCACATGCATCACCTCGATCGTCTCCGCATGCGCGCCCAGCACCTCCTGCAAGCGCCGGTACACGAACGGACTCTCATCCGTCCCCGCTCCTCTCAGCTCCACCCCGAACGCCTGAACCGCATCTTGCATCTGCCGCAAACTAATCTGCCCGCCGCTGCGCGTTCGCGTCTTCCAGTTCATCTTGCCCGCGGCTTGGGTGCGGCTCATGATGCGGCCGGCGCCGTGGACGGTGCTGTAGCAGGCTGCGCGATTCTCGTCGGTGTCCTTGCCGCGAACGATGACCGAGATATCCCCCATACTGCCCCCGATGAAGCCGACTTGGCCCGGTGCAGACGGCGTGGCGCCCTTGCGGACGACAATCGTCTCCTTGCCGTCATGGGTCTCCTTCCACGCGTAGTTGTGGTGGTTGTGCACCTCGAAGTCCTCCTCTGTGCCGAGGATCGCGAGCACCTGGTCCATGACGTAGTCGCGGCCCGCATACGCGTAGCGGCCGGCTAGCTTCATGGCGCGATAATACATGTCGCCGAGCTCGCTCGATAGGTCGAACAGCACGGGGGCCTGGTCCATCGACTCGCCCGGGGCCTTGCCGAGGAATTCGCGCCCCGCCGCGAGGTTCAGGAAGCCGCTCGCCGTCTTATGCCCGAACCCCCGGCTGCCGAAATGGTTCCCGATCCACACCCGCCCCGTCTCCTGCTCGACGAAGATATCGACGAAGTGATTCCCGCTGCCGACGGTGCCGAGCTGCTCGCGGGCGAGCGCCTTCAGCTTGTCGTGCTCCTGCTTGCCGACCGCCTTGTACACGTCCCAATCCGGATCGTCGAACAGGTCGTGGTCGACCCGCTCGTCGTTGACGCGCCCGACGCCGAAGGAAATTCGGCGCGCGATCTCATTCATAATGCGCCCGATCCGCGGCTTCACGTCATTCACATGCAGCAGCGTCCGCACCGCTTTGTTCCCGCAGCCGATGTCATAGCCGACGCCGGAAGGCGAGATCTGCCCGTCGTACGCGACGACGCCGCCGATCGGCTGGCTGTAGCCTTTGTGATGATCTGCCATAAGCAGCGTCCGCACGACGTTGCCGGTCGCGGCGCACGTCTTCGCTTGCGAGACGGCGCTCTCGTCGGGTTGGCCCCAGACGAGGACGCCGTCGATATTTTGATAAGCCATGTCTATCCTCTCCGTTCCATCAGCGTTGCCTTGCTATTATATCCCTTTGACTTCTCTTAATTTACCGATTGCATCTTGCAGCATGACATCGGGCTCCAATCCCGATAATTGTGTCAGCACCCTCGAGATCTCCGGGCCCCACGATCTCAAATCCCACTCTTCCAAAACGCGGATGGCCATGCTGCGGTTGCGAACCACCGGACTCATGAGAGCAGCCGCCAACAGTTTCAATCCCACACCTTCAAAAGCACCCAAACTCTGCACGATCATATCCAGGCACATGTGCGGCTTGACGCCGGGCCCGAAACCCATCTCATTTGCCGGACCCGCCGCGATCTCCCGCAGCGGCAGATGCGCCTCGGCAAAATCCACGACGCGCCGTACCCGATCGCCATCATCCGTACGCATGAGGTCGTAGTAGAGCGACGAGTCCAGCGGCTCGGCTGCCAGCTGGCCGAAGAGCTGCTCCCAGACGTCGAGCCCCAGCTTACGTGCACAGGCCACGCCGTAGAAATGCTCGACGCGCGCGCTTCCTTTACGCGAATCCGACTGGTCAACTGAACCCGAACCCGGCGGACTGACCGCCTCCATCACGACACGGGTCCATTTCGGCTCGGCGAGCAGCGCCTCACACGCCTGTATACACGCCGCTCTCCCCGCTTCCGTCCAACCGCTCGCCAAACGCGCCTCCCATTTCTCATCCGCCGGATCGAGAAATGTCCGAATGTCCAGCACGACGGACAGCTGCATCGCCGACGCGCACATCGTGCCTGCGTGTCTCAGGTAGTCCGTGATCACCTGTGGCGCATGGTCGTAGCCTTCAATATCCTCGGCGGGACCGCCGCTGAGCAGCGCCTGCACGATCACGCTTGCCCCTTCGAAAAGCTCGCCGTCCACCGTACCCGCCGCAAGCGCCAGATGCAGCTCGCCCTTCACGGCGCATACATGCGCCAAGTATTCGTTCATGATGCTGTTCGCGCACCCTTCGCGCAGCAGCCAATCCCGCATCTTCGGCGTGCTCGGCGCAAGCCGCTCGACGAGGTGGATTTTGCCCCAGCCGTTCACGCGCCTCGCCAGCTGGAACAACGCCTCGTTGCCATCGTCCGCCCCGTTCTGGAGCGCAACCGCGGCATACAAGGTGAACTCGTCGTGACTGCCCAGCGTCAGCAGCAGGTCGCGCACGTTCTCGTTCCGGTACAAGCCGAGCAGCGCGATGCCGAATTTCACGACGTTCCGGTCTGCCGCGTGCTCCGCGAACCATTGCGCTTCCTCGAACAACGGTCCCGCGAGGATGCCCGGATGCTTCACCACTTCTTCCAGCACATCGTCCATGACGCCGCCGAGGTTTGTCTCAAGCAGCTTCCGGTAGGTTGTTCGGCGCATGGCAGCGGTCGGCCGCCGTGTCTGCTTGGCGAGCAGTCCCACCAGCTCGCGCATCTCATCCGTCAGCTCGCCCGGCGCCGCATGATGCCCCATCGCGCCATCCAGCCCGCCCGCGACCCAGCGGAGCTGGCCTTCGCCCCAGAATTGTTCGTCGTCCGGCAGCGCGCCGTCGATCGGCATCCCCTGCTCCGCGATTTGGCGCTGAATATGCGCGTAGATCGGCTTTCGCCCCACCCACGGCGCACGGCGCGCTTGATCGAAAAATAGTACCATTCCTCATCACCTGTTCTCTCTCGTACCCTCGGTCATCCCGTGTGACCATATTTTCTGCTTCTATCATCGCCGATCCGGCGGCGGGCGAACATGGCGAAAGTATTACGAAGCTGGCAGCGTTCGCCGATTTTCACCAGCGCCGTGCCGGGGGTATACTAGAAATAACAAGGAACGACATATTCTAACGGTAAGCAGTTCCTTGTGCGGGGAGGCGAATCCTATGGAGACCAGCATCACGATCAATCGCACGGTCCTCACCGTGGTCCGGGGCGATATTACGACGATTGCCGCAGACGTCATCGTCAACGCGGCCAATACGAGCTTGCTCGGGGGCGGCGGCGTGGACGGCGCCATTCACCGAGCCGGCGGACCGGAGATCCTCGACGCTTGCAGGCGCATCCGCGCCAAACAAGGCGGATGTCCGGTCGGGGAAGCGGTCATCACGACGGCCGGGAAGCTGCCCGCGAGCTATGTCGTGCATACGGTCGGCCCCGTCTGGAACGGCGGCGATCAGGACGAAGAGGAGCTGCTCCGCGACTGTTACCGCAGCTCGCTGGCGCTTGCGATCCAGCACGGCGCCAATAGCATTGCATTCCCGAACATCAGCACCGGCATCTACCAGTTCCCGAAAGCGCTCGCGGCCGAGATCGCGCTGGAGGCGGTAGCCGAATATTTGTGCGAGCTGCCGGACGAGACCCACGCGCCGAAGCGAATCCTGTTCGTCTGCCACGACGCGGAGAACGAGCAAATTTACCGGGAGCGGCTGGGGGATTGCTTGTAGATGACCATACGGCGATACACCATTGCATGGCTGTTAGCGACTGGGCGATTGCCTGTAGGCGACAGTCGGCGGCGCTCCGGCCATCGCTGTTCTTAGACGGGCCGCCGGCGATTCGCCGGACATTTGCTCGGCGGCTCGGGGATTGCTCTTAATCGACCATTTGGCGTCACACCGGGCATTACTGTTCTTAAGCGTCCAGCCGACGACTCGCCAGACATTTGCTCCTAGACCGTTATTAGCGGGCAGGGCGCCAAAATGCCATTGTCGCCGAAGGCAACCGCTCCATTAGCCCCCCCGTACTGGTCTATGCTCGAACTCCTGCGCTACATCCAATGGCTGTCTTCCGCCGGATCTCTCGCTAACGGAGCTATGCCATACCAGGCTCAACCGTCCATTTTCTCCATCTATCATGTCAAAAGCCAGGCCGCCCTCCAAGGCGACCTGGCTTTCTTGCTCCCGTACTATTGCCCCTTTTGTACTCCCCGAATAGCGCCAATCCGCATTTCTCTCTCTACAAAACATCTATACCGCGTAACCCAGTGTATGCAGCAGCCGCATAAAGACCGCCACCACTTGATTCGTCGTCATGCCTGCCTGCGGCGCGAGGTTCGAATCAGAGACGCCAGGGAGCACCGTGCCCCAAGGCGAGGTCAACTCAGCCCCTCACAGGCGAAGACAGTCCCGTTCAATATTCCTCTAGGTTCTGGCGCAGCGCTTCCATCATGTCTCCGATCTCTTCCATCCTCTGCTCGTGAGAAAGCTCTCGCCGCTGAATAAAGCTGGAGCGAAGCCCGTTCGCGCGAACGGCATCCATCCACTGCAATACATCTTGGCGGGCATAGCCTTTCTCGATCAACGCATAGAAGACGAACGCGAATTCATTGTTGATATTCGTATTGAATACGATCGGATCGTCCGTGTTAATCGATACCATAACGCCAGTCTCGCAATCGCCATCGCGGAAGACGAAACGCTGGTTCAACTGCTGGATATAATGCTCGAAGATGTGCTCCACTTCCGTGATCGCCGTGTTGGAGGACGGATTCGTCTCAACGACGATGCCCCGGTTGCTGATTTTTCGGACGACAATCTGCTGCAGCTCCTCCAGCAATGCCACTTGCTCTTGCTTGACCGCTACCTGGATCGGCTCCAGCATCCGGTCTAGATAACATTTGCAATGCTGCGCGTGCATCAACTTGTCTTCGTTCCATACTTCGCCGTCCAGCGGGTGAACGAATTTGCAGAACAATCGGTTCTCCCGACCCGCTTCCGCCGCCGTCCGCTGATGCCGTCCGAATGATGCGCGCTCCATGATCCGCTTGAATTTGCTCTCATAAGCAAGCCAGAGCTGGTACACGGTTATTCCGTCCATGACGACGTAGATATCCTTGGCCAAATCCAAGATCTCCTGCTCCAGATGGGAATAATCCAAGCTGATCCGGGCGTTAGAGCCGCTCTTGTACAAGCCCCAAATCCACAGCAAGTTCTCCAGATGCTCGATTCGCGGCAGGATCACGACCTGGTTGCGCACGCGCCACTGCGACGGCTTGATGCCGAGGACGGCGCCATGGCCGATGCGGTCGCCGGAGCGGAACCGGAACCGTTCCACCACTTCGTCCACATGGCGAAGCCCGGTGAGAAAATGGCGGAAGTCTTCGCCGACATGGTACGTGTAGCCGAGATGCTGTGTACGCCGCTCCCGCTCCCCCTGGAGATAGAGCATGCGATGATCGGCGCTGTCCCTGGCGACGGCGAAGAGCGGGGCAAACACCCAAGGCTCGGTATTCTTCTCCACGCTGGCTGCATCGATGCCGACAATATAGTAGGAGAGCGCCGGAATCTTCTCGCGCAGGTCCCGAATGGCCTCCATCTGCATGAAGTACCGGTTCTGCAGCCGCTTGAAATACAAGCTCGCATCTTCGCCGAATTCGCTGTAAGCCAACCAGCATTTGTCGCTGCCCTGTTCGTCTTTACGCTTGAGAAAATGATAGACGATGCCAATGTCAGCCACCGGTTCGCCGCGAGCGTGAAGCTCCTCCGCTATATCCCGGTATGCGGCGAAAAAGTCGAGGAGCCCGGAGGTCAACCCTTTCGTCAACTCCTCCGAAGAGCCGGCATCCAGCGGCGGTGCTACGCGAACCTCGAGTTTGCGCAAATAACGATTGTCCAACTGCGCTTGCAGCACGTATTTGATCTCGTGGTACGCGCTGCCGGCCAAGCGCAATTTGGTCGCCCGCTTATAGAACGGTTGAAAATAATCGAGTCCGCGGATGTAGTTACCCTGCACCTGCAGCCGGAACACCGCATTTTTCACCCGGATATACTGCCAGAATACCGCGGAGAAAAGTCTGTCTTCCGGGTACTGCTTCATGTAGCCAAGACATCGGAAGAGCAGAAGGTCTTCGATGCTGTGTGACTCCGGGAGCAGCCGGGACAGCGGATCGCGCCTGACTTGCGCCGCCAGCTCCTCTCCATCTTCGACGCGAGGACCCAGCCCGAACCGATTCAACAGATCCTTGAAGAACGTATACCCCTTCTGCGCCTCGTGGGTCGACTGCCCGTCCGCCAGCTGATGGAGAAAGCGCCGGCAGCGGTCTTGCTCTTTGTTCCCCGATTGATAGAAGGCATCGATATCCGACATCCGCCGCTCACCCGCGCCATGCACCAAATAATAGCCCAGCAGCAGACGAGCCGACGCCATCGACAATACGAATTTGCCCTCTACGCGCTGAGCGAGAATTGGATTCGACAGTTCCGCCAGATTGGCCGACGACGGATTCATGAGCGCCTGCCAGTTCATCGCGAAGCTGCGGGCGGCGTTCAAGTGCATATGCGTCTCCGCCACGCCTTCTGCCAGCACCTGATCCAGCTGCGCATCCTCCATATGGATGATGGAATGGAAGCCGCGCAGATAGCGCTCATCTTCCATCCCGTTATCTAACAGATGCATGTACGCGAGCAAGTCCGTCGTAAACACCCGATTGAGCGAATGCCACAGCGCAGCCTTGTTGATGCCCTTGTAAGGCCCCAGCAGCTTGGCGTCATAGCCGTTCTCCCAGTACTTGAACGTAATCTTGCCGTCCCGGTGGGTGATGAACATGCGGCTCAACTGGCTCAAATACGCCAAGTAGAGCCCGGACACATCGTCGTAACGCTTCATCGCTTCCCGCGGAAAATAACTGCCGATGAGCAGCTCGATCTCATCCAGCTGATGGATCTGGTGTACCTTGTTCAAAGCGGGGAACAGCACATGACGCTTGAAGCTGTCGAAAGCCGCTGCGTACCGCTCCGGGTCGTGCGCCGCTTGCAGCAGCTCCCGGAACGCATCCTTCCCGTACAACGCCATGTCGTTGAACGGGAAGACAAGGAGCAGCACCCGCAGGTCCATTGGTTCTCTAAACATTCAGCTCACCGGACGCCGCTTTGATTTTGCGGCCCAGATAGACGGTGAAGGAGTCTTTGGCAAAACGGTTCTGTTGGTAGTAAGCGTTGAAGCGGTCCGTATACTCCCGCATTTGGCGGCGGACCGGGTCAGCGTCTGCCGATAACATTTCAATGAGCATGCGCAGGTTGATGTATTCGGGAATGATGGCCAATAAGACAGCTTGAGCAGCCTGGCTGAACAACTGCTCTTCCTGATAAGAACGCGAACGTTCAGCCTCCTCTGTCCGAATGAACAAGGCGGACAGGAACTGCTGCGCCTGATTTTTCCGCTCCTGGTCCATCCCCGCACTAGCCTCTAAGACATGCCGCAGCTTATTAATTCGGCGTCTAAAGAAGCGGACAGGCGAATTATTGCTTTGAAGCAATTGTTCAATAAGCGCAACCGCCTCCAGCTCCAGCTCGTGCTCCATAAGCGCTTCTAGACGATGAATCTCAAACGCGGAAAGCTTCACCCGAGCTTCATCATATTGGACGCGTTCAAGCTGTTCGTCGATGAGGTTGTCATACACGTGCAGCATTTGACGGTACCATGGCAGGAGGAATAACTGCTTGCCTTTAAACAACTGCACGTAATGGTAATCCAGTATGCGCGATGTCTGATCTTGGACTTCCTGAATGTAATACTCCTCCAGCAGCAAGATCGCAGTGCCAATCGATCGTTTGGCGTAGCCCTCGCCCATATCCAGCTGTTGAATCACGGTAAGAACTTGTTCCAGACCACTGCCTCGCAGCAGACTCGGCGCTTCCTTCAGCATATTTTTGTTGATTTCGTTCCACCATTTCTCTGCTTCGGCGAGCTGCGTCTGCGTCCGCCACAGCTCGATTTTGGATTCCTCCAACTGCTTCAAGCGCGCCTCCAAGTCGAGTGGAAGAAGTTGTTTCAACAACGCGATCTCTTCCAATACTTGATGGTAATTCGATATTAAGTTGAAGGCGCTCTGATCCAAGTCGTTGGCAAAGAAATAAGTCGTGCTTTTGACGATCATTCTTCCCACTTTAGGTGCATACTGTCTTATTATCGGATTAGGGTTGAAGTCAATCTCGTAGCGACTTCCCGTATAGGTCTCGACTCGACCCTTCATCAGTTCATCCCACTCCGACTTACGCGTGTCGATGTACGATTGAAGCTGCCCCATCCGGGCAAGCATCTCCTTTCGCCGCTTGATCGTTTCCGCGCGGCTATCTTCCGTCCCCTCGATCTCTTTCTCGATAAAGTCAATGGACTGTTCCAGCCGCTGGGCGCTATTCTCCAGTTCGCGTTGACGCTCGAGCTCCGCTTCCCGCTCTCGAAGCTGCATGACGAACGCGACCAACCGATCCGCGTTCTGACTGCGCTTTTGCATATGCTGCCCATTAATGGATCGCGCGGACACTTGTATGGCCTGCCCGATTCTCTTATTCACCTCGCTTTCGAGTTGTTTCTTGGCATCTGTATAATCATTCGTCACCAAGCCTTTACTAAGACACTTGTTTAACGACTCGCTCACATCCATATAGAGCGGAACCGAATTCATTCCCGTCATCTTGTCGGTTCTAAAATTCTCTGTGACTCTCCGGAAAATTTCAGGAACGCTCTCGCTATTCTTAAAAATCAGGTCCAGGTGCTGCATCACCCATTGCGCATCATCCGTGAATATCGATTTCAACATATCGCTCAGCTCATCTAATTCCTGGTCGCTGTAGAGCGCAATCAAGGCGTCGTAGTATATTTGTTCGTCCGGCCCAATGCTGCCGTTCTCGAACAGTGTGCTCATTCGCTTAATACCGAGACGTCTCGACAACTCTTCATACACGTCCAATAAGTAGTATTTCTCTTCATTCACGAGCGGGAACAACAGCTGATTGGGGTTCAACCGATTCAAATATCGGAGCAACTGGATCTTGACAGGCTTCTCGATTTCCCATTCCAAGGCAAGCTCGAAGATCGATGAGAACAAGTCGGCCAGGATCATGATCTTCAAATAATCCTGCCAAATCTTCGGATAGTGCTCGTTATATGCAGGGCTGCCTTCTCCGTATGCTTCTACAATTGCGGCAACTCTTGTTGATATCTCATTCTCGATCACATCATAGCGGATATGCGATGCGTCCATATTTAACGCCCTCTCTCCACCAGAGAGCGCATAAATACGAAATGCCTCTTGTATCAAACTCTCATGCGGACGCAATTCCCGGGATGACTTCACGATAACATCCAGAAACTGCTTGACGTCATCGCAAAGCCATTCCCGCTCCTGACGGCTCTCCAGAAATTTGTATACATTAATGCAGCCGCGCGGCGTCGTGTCCAATAGTTCCGCATAAATGTAATCCTCCCGCTCGGACTGCATCAGCGGCCGATGTCCGCCTGCGATCTGTATAGCGCCCAGCAGTCGGCCTAATGTTTTCCCTTCCTGGTTGTAGCCTTTGAAAACCCATCTCTCCGTCGGATTCAACCTCGCCATCGTATGGCGGTAAGCCGGCGGAACGCCTTCTTCAGAAACTCCTCGCTTCTCTCCTGTCGCAGGCGGAGGGTCGTATTCTCCGATGGTGTGCCTAAATGCGCCGGCAGAATCGTTTCGTGCAAGTAGGCCGGATCGCCCACCTTCTCCTTCTGCAGCAAGTGCAGCGTCATCGCTTCGGCGAATACTTTGTAGTAACCGGTAATGAACGTTACGATATTCGGATGCGTCAGGAAATTAATGATCGTCTCCAGCACTTCCCCCGCCCGTTCGGCGCTGATATCTACGTCGTCGAAGAAGATGAATACGAGCGGCGTGTCACTATCTTTCTGAAGTTTATCCCCGTAAAGCTTGCTCTTAGCCTCAACCAGTGCGTCGATCAGGTCATGAAAGCTGTCGATCAGTTCCAGATCGGCGTTGATGATTTTCTCGTTGTCCGTGACATAGCTGGCTGCGCCTTCATCTCGTCTGGCGACGAAACGGGCGAACTGCTCGGTACGCAAATGATACTGTCGCACAGCCTTCTTGTAGGCCACTCGCAAGGGTGTCTCTTCGTCGCTTCGTATGCAAGCGTCCATCGCCCTGCTATCCCTGTCCCATCCCCGTCGGTCACGATTATCCTGCGAACGCCGAAGCCATTCGTAATAATCTTGGTTAATGCTCTCGACCTCTGTGCGCAGCGAGCTCAGAATCCAGCCCAGAATCGTGCTTGCGGGACTCATCTGCTCCGGTACGATGAACGGCGTCAGCGTGTCGTACGGCTGAATGCCTTCGATCTCGTTCTTTTTCAAGCTGTGCAGCACCGTCGTTTTGCCTGTCCCCCGGTCTCCAAGCACCGCAATCGTATTGTTAAACTCCGGCCTTTCCCGACGATGCGGCGTCTCCTCCCGATGATAGTCTGACGCTCTTCTCTGCTCCTGGTATGCCGCTGCAACCTCTCGAAACGAGTCGATCTGACCGACCAGCTGGTCAATGGAGGGAAGCATAAGTTTAACTACTTCTTTGGGCAGCCATCTGGCGCCAATGCCGCGCTCGATCCGCTCCGATTGTTCTTCATGCTTGGATCTTCGTTCATCTTTCATTCGTCTATCTCTCCTCTGCGGCCGCGCCTGGTGTGACAGCGGCTGGTTCTGGGCTGGTAAAATGCGTATGTAAAACCATCAGGGACTCGCTCCCGATGAGACGATGATAGTCTCGGAATGCACTATAGCTAATTCGCAAGCCTACTATAGAAACCGCTATAAGCACGGCAAAGGTCACCCAGTGCATCTTGACCGGGACATAGTACGAACATCCCATTTGCATAAGCTGGAACACCGCCGAACCTACAATCAGCAGCAGGAATACGGCCGTTAGAGAACGGTACATATTGCAGCGGTATACATAATGCTCCAGCATCGGCTTCCAGCCCCGAAATGACGACAGATGGGACGCCCAGCGATAATACGGTCTCCAGCCCATTCGCGGTTTGATTTGATGCACGTCTACCTTCAACTGGCTTCTCATCAGCCGATGGACTTCATCGAGCAGGTCGTCGTGTTCGGGAAAGTACAAGTGAAGCTTCCGCTTGAACGGCCATTTGCCCATAAGCCAGTGGGACAGACCGGACAAGAAGAGACCCGTTAAATAACAAAGAACGATGGCGAAAACAAGGCCGGCCCATAGCAGTGATTTATTGAAAATCCCGTTATCTCCAGCCCTATCGAAAAGCTGCTGAATGACGCTCTCATCGCCTTGCGCGAAGGACGCCATCTTCTGATGCGCCTTCCAGCTGATAAGCAGGGAATAGCTGCCGATCAGCGAACCCCACAGCACGAGGCCGGGGAAGAACATGCCAATCAGATCGAATAAATAGGACTCTAATTTCTGCATGACGATACTCCCGGATTTTGAATTGGAATTATGAAACCTAAGTTCCATCCATTATTTTACTCCATGCGACTTTTGTCGTAAATAAGCGAAAAAAGACGATTGATAGGATCGATCTTCTCGAACGCCATGTGGGCGCTGTAGCCTGGTCGAAATCCGTAATTGGAGGTCACCGAGACATAAAAAAAAAACGGCCTTCGTCCGATCGAATCTGGACCAAGGCCGCTTTTGCCATTTTTTTATCCCGGCTCGCTTATTACGCGACGCCGTTCATCTTGCCGAATTATTTCGTAACCGTAACGTAATCGAAATCAGGCAGCAGCGATCCCGCGACGTCATTCAATTGCGCGCTGTCATCGCCGTTTGTCTTCACATACTTGATTTGGATCGATGCGCCTGCTTCTACGGCCTGTTTGAAATGAGCCGAATAGGTGTCGTTCAAATCAATGAGCAGCTTATTCGAGTAACCGTTATTCTCATAATACGGCCGTGCAATGAAGCCGCGAAGCGCGTACTCCACGCCGTCTACCTGAAGGACCAAGCCAGCGGCGCTGCTGCTGTAGTTAAATTGGAACCCCGGCGCGAACGAGAGCGTGATCTGACCATTTGCGTAAGCAGCCGTCGGCGTGCCCGGCAGCGGGAATGCCGCGACATTAGCGAAACTGAGTTCATCCGGATAGAGATCGAGCGCCCAGTTCTTGATTCCGGCCGTGCGCATCGTTACGCTTGCTTTGCCCGCAGGAAGCGGTTCGGCGAACTTCAACGTATAGCTGAGCTCCGTTGGGCTGTAACTATAGGCAGCCGAGACTGGCGTATATTCGCCGCCGCCTTCGATGGTCACTTTAAAGAGCGTTGGATCATAGCTTTTGACCGCGCGGTTATCTTTCTCGAACCAGCCTGGCGTAATGTCGAGAATCATCGATTTGCGGTCCCCGCTGATCGTCGCGCGTTCGATTTTCTCTTGTGCCTCGTATACTTTACGCTCAACGAACGTTGCCGCTTTGTTATGAGCATCCGTCTGATCTTGCACCGCATTGCCGCTGTAGGACAAGCGCAGATCGGCTTTATCTCCGGCTTGTATACCGCTTACCGACAGCTTCGCATAGGACAGATACATGCCATACTGATCTTCATAATTGTACAGCTCCACCCTGTCGACCTGTCCATGATTCAGACGGTAATCGGTCGCCTGAGGCAGACTGTTCGTATCCAGATGTTCGCTGTAATACAAGTAGATTGTCGATGAAGCATCATTAATGAATGCGCTGTATGTGGTCGGCGGATATTCATCCAGCGCGCCCACGACATCTTTGTCAAACAGAATGGTCGTCACTTGGCTCGACGTATAATTCTTGCTGGTATCGCGAATGACGAATTCCAACCGCGCATCCGTATTATGCAGCGTGGCCTGTGTATCGAATTCCTTGACGACGCCGACATCTTCCGCTCCGATTTTAAAATACGGCCAATTGTCAGCCCAAACGATAAACCCTTCTCCTGCATGACCTTCCAAAACGGCTTTGACGTCAGACTCGATATGGCCGTTAATCGCGTTGACCACCATATACAGCTCCGCCGGCGCATTCAGTTTATACCGCACGTGAATCGTGCCGTCTTTCACGAATGCTTGCGGATAACCTGGCGCGAAGTAGGAATCAATGTAGTCGCCTTGTTCGACTTGGTCCGTGCCGTTGGCGCGCACAATAAGCTCGAAATTCTTGGAGCCCGTCATCGTACCGCCAAGAGTTGCCGTCAGCTTAACGATGCGATCGTTCTTCTCGTCTCTCGTCACCGTGCCGTTATTCGCAATCGCGGCCGTGTTGTCCGATTGCCAAGCGATCGTAACGCCCGGGAATGCGCTCAGCGTCGTCATCAGGCTCAGATTCGAGACGACATTCGAGCTGTCGGCGTTCTGACCCAAATATGCGCTCTCGATCGCGGCAAACACGGCGTCAGCCGTCGCTTCGCCTTGGGCCGCGACCGTGACTATAATCTCGGCCGTCTTGCCGCCGTCTTTGGAGACAGCCTTGACGGTCTTCGTGCCTGCGCTCACCGCGGTCAGAAGTCCACTCTGGCTTACGGTCACCACGTCGGCGCTGTTGTCGACCACTTCCCAGGTGACTTCCTTGTTGGTTGCATTCTCAGGCTGGAAGGCAACCGTCAGCTGCTTCGTGCCGCCTGCGGCAAGGGTGACGTCCTTCTCGTTGATCGAGATGCCCGTTACCGCGACCGTAGCCGTTCCGCCGCCGCTGGACGAACCGCCGCCATTGGACGATCCACCGCCGCTGGACGACCCGCCACCGCT
Source organism: Paenibacillus aurantiacus (assembly GCF_042431225.1). Lineage (NCBI taxonomy): Bacteria > Bacillati > Bacillota > Bacilli > Caryophanales > Paenibacillaceae > Paenibacillus > Paenibacillus aurantiacus. The sequence goes on from NZ_JBHMDO010000002.1 coordinate 51,352, forward strand.
GGAAGTACCGCCGCTATTGGACGCCCCTCCGCTCGTCGAGCCAGCGCCAGTCGAGGATTGAACCGGCTTATCATTGACGGAGGCGCTTACGCCTTCATCCGATTTCACGGTGTCGACCACGACATCGCCTTTGATTTTCGTATCCACGGCCGCTACCAGCTCTTTAATCTTGCCGTTCGCCGTCAGCACGGCCGAATCCGACTGATTCGTCACTTTATTGAAATTGCCGTCCAGCACAATCTCTTGTCCTGCCGCGACTTCTGCCGTAATTTCGATGCTTTCGAATCCGCCGCCGGTCAGTTCTTTGGTCACGACCAAGGCGCCGCTCTCCAGCTTGGTGACCGAGACGGACGTGCTGCCTGTCGCAAGAATGCGGATTTTACCGTTGTTCTTGTTGACGACGAGCGCGCCCTTCACGTCCACGCTATTGAAAATAATCGAGTGCTCGCCGCCGCCACGCACGACAACGGAGCCGCCGATTTGTACGTTATTCAGCGTCACTTCGCCTTCGCCGACGCCTTGGGTGATATAGAGGTTCCCGGCAATCTTCATGTCCTTCAGCACAACGCCCGGTGTGTTCACGACCAGGTTACCTTGTACATCTTGAGCATATTCTCCAGGCTTCGCGATAAGCTCCTGCATGAAATTGTTCAGGAACGTAACTGCCTCTGCCCGGGTCAGTTCCGCTTGCGGCTTGAAGCCGCCATCCGGCGTGCCGCTTACGATATGATGAGCCGCCAGCGCTTGCACGGCATCTTTCGCCCAGCCGGCAATATCCGCCTCATCCTTAAATGCGACCGAAGCTGCCCCGCTGCTAATACTGAACGCTTGTGCCAGCATGACCGCTGCTTCTTGGCGCGTAATTTCGCGCTCGGGCATCGCTTTGCCTTCCGTGCCGTTCATGACACCAGCCTTGCTCAGCTTCAGCATGGCCGGCGTATACCATTTTGCCGAAGGCAGATCCGCGAAAGCATTGTCCCCCGCTTCGACGTAACGGATCACATTGTCCAGCATGATCGCGAATTCCGCCCGTGTCACCGCGTCATTCGGACGGAATGCGCCTTCATAGCCGGTGACGATGCCCCTCTCGCTCCACTTGTCGATCGCGCTCTTCGCCCAATGTGCTTGCACATCCTTGAAGGCGGCAGCCGATGCCAGCTTAGCCGCCGATTCCGGCGCGGCCCCCGCTACGGACGCCGTCGCCGAGGTCAACAGGAGTAATGCCCCCATCGTTATCGAAGACCATTTCTTGAATGAATGCCGCATGCTTGTCTGACTCCCTCTCTGTCTGAAAATAAAAGATTGCACTCGACAGCTTTTTACAACAGCTTTCATTATATGACAATACTCCTAGAATTCAATCCAATTACTGGTAGGAAAGCATCTTTAAGAAAACTTTAACTAGACTTAAGTCCGAAATCAGGCAGAAAGACGCAGATCCAATCGCCTATCTCTTCGGTTCGGCGCCTGTACGATCCATCTCATAATCCAACGCAAAAACACCTGTCTCCGAAATCAGAAACAGGTGTTTCGTTATGCCGTTAATGAATTACTTCGAACCGAGCGAACTCCATACGCCCTGCAGCCACGCGTCGAACTCGTCGCCTTTGTCGCCTTCGTACGTATCATAGATGTCCTCGCGCATCCGCTTCAGCTTGTCCTTGAATTCCTCATACGAATGGCCGGCAGGCAGGCTCTTCTTGACGCGAAGAAGGACTTTGTTCACGCCCTTGAACAGCTCGCCCTTGCGGCGCGCCGGCTTCTGCGGCGATTCGCCAAGCAGCTGCAGCTGGCGGTAAGCCGCCTCCTGCACCGCGTAGACGAGGTCGTTGTTCATCCGGTGGTTCAAAATATCCATGATCTTCGCGTGTTCCCACTTGCCCAGCTCTTCCACCGCCGACAGGCGCTCGCGCCAGTTGGACGACCGGTTCGAGGACGTCTTCAGCTGCTCGTAGTTCTCCGGCAGCCCGATTGTAATGTCTACTTGGCTCATTGTTTTCTTCCCATCCTATCTATCGATTAAAATAAAGGTTATCCGTCGTTCCGGTCTCGCGTGGACATCGGCTTAGCCGCCGCACCGCGCGCTTCCAGCGATCTGCGATTGCTGCCATGCGCGGGTGATGACGCTTCCGCCGCTGGCTTCTCTTTCTTCACGCCTGCCGTCTTCACCGCTCCGGCTGATCTCTTCACGCCTGCGCCTGGCGCCGTCTTCTTGGCGCCCCCGGCTGCCGCTGCTCCCGCCGAATCGGCGCTTCCCGGCTTCGTGCCTTTGCTCTTGTAGGGCTTGGGCGCATTCGCTGCCTTGTTCGCGCTCTTCTGCCAACGGTTCCAGCCTTTCTTGCCGGTTCCTTGTCCCGTGCCTTTTGCTTTGCTCAACTCATCACTCCGTTATGAACTTCCTTATTACACGCCGCTTAGGGCCATTCCCTACTTTACCACAGGAATCCGCTCTCGCAAGCCCGGTTGGCCGCATTATTCTCCATTATAACACGACGAGCGGGATTTTAACGGCGATCGACGGACAATCGGATTTAGACGCCCACCGCAAGGCTGGCCGGTACCGCGTAACTGGGGACAATGATCGGAATGCTGTCTGGTTAAGAGGGGGCATTCGGATGAAAAATCCTCGGTTCTGCGGTTGGTGTGGGCGACCGTTGGCGCTGTTCCATCTCCACGCCAACGCTCCGACCGCTCTTCCCCCTCCGTCCCGACGCGCTTAACCTGACAGCATTGACCGTGATCGGCACCCGCAAGCGGCGCCAACGACGAGAAGCCCCCGCTCTCCCGGCAGGGGCTTCCGAACGCTCGCGGGTCGCAAGCGCTAGTTATTCAAATCATCGTACATCGAGCCGACCACGTTGACCTTGATCTCGTCGAGCGGCTTAATGCCGACCAGCTTACCCAAGCCCTTGTAAGCATGCGGCTGCTGGGATAACTCGACGTCGCCAATCCACGCCTTGACGTAATACTCGCCGTCCGGCATGCTCACGTTCGTGTACACCCGCAGGTTCTGCGGATTGATCGCGATCGTGACGGTGGTCTTCTCCGTGATTTTGTACATGTGCTGGCCGTTCTTCACGAACTCCTGGTACTTGAAGTACTTGTCGCTGCCAGAGGTCTCGGATTCGCCATACCCTTCGAGAATGTTCTTCCAGAACGGATGCGTGTCGCCTTGGCTTGTCTCGGCATGCTGCAGCTCGACGACTTCCTTCGTGTAGCGGGAGGCATCCGTGCCGCGATCGCGAACGGTCAGCAGCGTCATCGCATCGACGCCCTTCGGCGCGGCAGCCGTCAGCGTCGCCACCTGTCTGCCGAGCTTCTGGCCTCGAACCGGCAGCGCCTCGTTCGCGAGGTTTACGGCCTGCTTCTTGCTGTTGACGAACATGAGGTCCGTCTCGTAGCGGAAGGAGTCGATGACCGCGTCCACGAGATCTTTATGATCCCGCGTGTCGTCCCGTGTCGTCTTGTACGTGACGGTCTCGACCGTGAACGTATACTCGCCGCCCGGGTTGAAGTAGTACCCCGCCTTGACCGGGTACGCGTGCCTCTGCAGCTCGCGATCCGTCGCGAAGACGGCCCGATCGTACTGCGCCTTCACGTTCTGCTTCTTCGCGGCTGCCGCGCGCGACGCTTCGTACGCCTTCGCCTGCGGCACCGTCTTCGTCCACTTGATGTCCCCGGTCGCCTGCTGCGTGAACGTCCGCTGGAATTGTCCCGGCACGGCCGTCCAGTTCGTGAGCGAGCCGTCCGTCTTCTGATGCGCCATCCAGCGGATGACGTCGAATTTGTACGGCTCGCTCGTCCACCACAGCTTGCGGGTCAGCGACGTGATGGCGTTCGTGTCGATCTGGTCCTTATAGTCCTTGGCCGGCACCGTCGTGCGGCCGTTGTAGACGTAGACGTTGATCTTCCGCTCGTCTTCGCCCGGCGTGAACGGCGCGTCCGTCGAGCCGTGCTCCTGCTTCGTTTCGCAGGTACGGTGAGACACGCCATCCGAGTCCGTCGTGGACGAGCATTCTTCGTACTCGTGAATATAGTTCCGGCTGACGGTGCCGCTGAACGACACCGTGCCGCTCTTCGAACGCGGAGCGGTCGGCGACGAATTGTTCAACCACCCGTGCTGCAGGGGGTTATCGCCGAAATCGACCCTTCGCAAGGTAGAGCTAATAATCGGATTGCGGGTAATCGTCGCACTGGCTTCGTTCACCGCCGCATTATTGCCTACCTGAAAATTGCGGAACAGGCTTGGCGCCTGGCTCGAGACGTCTAACGAGCCTGTTGCGTTCCCATCCCAATAGGAGCTCGGCGGGAGGGTCAACTGTGCTACGATGTCGGCCCCGTTCGCTAGCGGGTACTGCACATCCCGGCTGAGCACGTTATAATCTAGGTCGAACTCGCCGACCGTCTTCGGCATCGCCGTCACCAGCCGAACCGCTGACGTGCCGGAGTCGACCTTGTTATTGTCGTAATACGCTTCCTTCGGCGAATCATTATTCGCGTTCACCGCGAACTTGATGGCGACGTTGCTTGGAGGCATGGAGAAGGTCACGTAGAAAATTTTCTGACCGCCGGCCGACAACGTGACCTCCCCGCTCTTCGCGGAACCGCCATTGCCGTCGAACACGGCCGCCATCTCGCGCCCGTCCGCTCTCGTGATGCTCCAGGCGAAATCGGTCGTCTGCGGCTCGTCGAAGGTTGATTTGACCTTGACGGCGACGCGCACCTCTTGCCCTTCGATAGCCCCCGACGGCAGCGATTCGAAATGCGCCGACAGGTCGTTCACGCGTTCCTGCAGCACGAATGGCGCGATCGGAATACCGAGATACGTGATGGGGTCGGGGGTATTGTCGATATAGATTCGTCCTATTCCCCACGAATAAAAGGTCGGCGGCTGAAGCACCTGCACGTAATCGTACCAGTTACCGCCATTCTTCGGCTTCTGATCCTTGTCATAGACGAACCAGGTGAGCATGTCTTCGTTTTTCGGCCTTTTCCCCTCATACATGAACTCGGCGTATCTTCTGCCGGCATAGCTCTCATTCAATCCGGTCAGGATCGATTTCTCGAAGGTGCCGTTTGAATTCGCTAGAAAAGGGTTGCTCGGGTCTTGGTAGCGGTCAAAGGCGCCTTTCATGATTTTGTACTTGCTTTTGACCCTCGAATCGTTCCAAGGCGCTTTGATCATGTCGAAGTTTTGAATTTTCGTCCCGCTCCAGCCCGCATGCCATGGGAAGCCCTCTGTCGATACGGACACGCCGTTCAGCGTATAACCGGAATACTCGTGCATCCACTGGTTATTGTGACGTATATAGTCGCCATGGTCGCCGCCATAAACCACTTCGAAATTCTGATCGGCTAGATGCTTGCTAAGCAGGTCCGTACGCAACGAACCGTCTGTAGATGACTTTGGAAAATGCTCCTTACTCATACCGTAAAGCTCGTTCATGTCCTTATTGATACGGGCAAGCGCCTCGTCCACCGTCTTCGGAACGCTCTCCGTCGCCTCTTCGGCATGACCGATGGGCGGCGCGGATAGTCCGGATACGCCCGTTAGCGCGACGGCAAGCAGTAGAGATAGTACTTTCTTCATGCTGCCCACCTATTTGTTCGCGATCGAAATGCCGATGTCCGCGTACGCTTGGGAGCCCACGTACACCGTATATTTCGCATCGCTAAATGTCGTGAAGTTGAGTTCCTGCTCCCGCTTGCTCTTCGTCCGAACAAACGCCATGATCTTCTCGACCGTCTTGCTCTCCAGCTTCTGCAGCAGGATTGCCTCCGCCTCGTCCATTGCTTCCGCCGGATCGGCATCTTCGTGCGTAAAGCTAATGGCGAGGTCCATGAAAATCTGGTCTTTCTCGCCCGTATTCTCATACTTCGAAATGCGCAGCTGGGCATTCGTTACATAGGTCGGATCGATGCTTTTGCCCATCTCCTGGTAATTAAACGTCGCCCCATGCACCGTCGCTTCCTTCGTATTCCCATCGCTCGGCGCCTCCTTCACCGGCGTCTTGCCGTCCGTGTTGATGTACACGGTGCGCGCGTCGGCATCCCATTGCACGACGGCCCCGAGGCCTTCGCTGACGAAACGCAGCGGCACGAACGTCCGCTGGTTGCGCGTTAGCGCGACGGTGTCCATCTGCTTGGCCGCGCCGTTCAGCGTGTAGCTGCGCTTGCCGATCGTAATAACCAGCGACGTCGTCTTCAGGCTGATCGCCGCCTTCTTGGTCGTGCCGTTCCATGCGACCTTGGCGCCGAGCGCCTCGCTGACGAAACGGATCGGGATTTGCACCCGCTGGTTCGCGTCGGCGAACGGCTGCGCATCCGGGAACTGGATCTTCGCGCCGTTCACGACGACGCGAAGCGGAAGCGGAGATGCGGCCTGCGCGGCCGGCATGCCCACGATGGTGAACATCATTGCAGCGATGATAAGTGCGAAAGAAAAGCGTTTCATTGTGTCGTATTCCTCCTAGTCTCCTCGGTTAACGAAGGGCCGCGCGCGACAGGCTGACGAGCTTGGCCTCCATTGTCCGGTATTTATCGAGCGTAAATTTCAAACCTTTGGCGTAATGCGCCATCGATTCGGCGACCCGCCGCTTCTCCGTCCGCACCGCGTCGCATAGGCTTTGCACCTGGCGAATCTGATTTTGGACGTAATATTCGTTGTAGCTTCTACCCACGCCGGACGATACGCCCGACGCGATGGACAGCGCCCGCTCGGCGAGCTCCTCGAGCCGTTCTTCCTTGCGCTGCAGCGTCCGGTGCAGGCTCTCGAGCTGATCGAGATTGGCGAGAATCCGTGCGCCTCGGGCGACACCGGCTGCCGCCGCGGCGATCTTGCCAATGGTCTTCGTGAGGCCCGATTTGGCCTTGCCGATCAGCTTGTTCTTGAACGACTTGACGCCCGCGATGAACTCGTCCTTATCCTGCTTGATCTTCGCCTTCACTTTGCCGAACACATCGCCGATCTTCCGAACGGCGGCGTCCTTCGCCCGGACGAGCGCATCCCACTTGGCTTTGACCGCGGTAATCGTATCATTGATGAACTTGGTCAGGCCGTCCTTCAGCTTGGTCATGAACCCGGTGACCGCATCCTTCACCTTCTTGGCGAAATCGACGATCTGATCGCCGATGAGATTGGCCATCTCGACCACCCTCTGCACCGTCTCCGTAATGAAATCGACCGCTTCGTTGAAGAATGTGACAGCCAGCTCCTTCAGCCGCTCGAGTCCCTTCTGGAGCATCGGGATTACGGTGTTCAGCACGAAGCCGATGACGACGAGCGCCACCACGGCGCGAACGACGCCCAGCAGCGCGGTCACGACGACTGCCGGACCGCCGGCGACAAGGCCGATGAGGGCGAGTCCGCCGATGATGAAATGCTGAATCTCGAAGCGACCGTCCCACATTTTGAACGCCTCCTGCAGCAGCAGCTCCTTCACGCGCGCCGGCACGACCTCCAGCCCTACGGTTAAGTTCTGAATGAAGCGGGGGACGAAGGCGCCGCTCTGCTTATCGGACCGCTTGAACGTCTCGCCGTCTCCGTTCATCATCAGGGAGAACATGGAGTGATGCGCGAACCCTACCCCCGTGGCCAGCGTGTCGATGTAGATGCCCGCCGACGGGTTACTGAACAAGGCCGGCACGATGTCATGGCGATTGCGGAACTCTCGGATCTGGCCGTTCTCGTTCATCTCCGCGATCTGGGAAGCATACTTATCCAGCACGCCGCGGTTGAAGCCCGGCGCGTTGAAGGTCGTGGCCGTAATAAGATGCTTGCGCAGGTCGTCCGGCAAAATAAAGGAGGAGTAGAGCGCCAAATTCCCGCCCAGGGAATGGCCGGTCAAATACAGGTCGCCGTTATAGTTGTTGAACCGCGACATGTACGCTTCCGCATCCTTCTGCTGCACGGATTCGTCGATATACGCCGTCGTGCCGTTGTTCTTCCAGTCGTTGCGATACAGTGGATCGTCAATCGGCTCGCTGCCCCGGAAGACGGCGACCTTCTCGCTCTTCGTCGTGGTGACGGTGAAGGCAACGAAGCCCGATTCCTCCTGCTTGTTCTTGGAGACAACGTCGGATATGACCCAGTTCGCGGATTCGGTGCGGTCCATCTTGTTCAGCATCTCGAGCCAGTGCTCGTACTCGTTCTTGCCGTTCAAATCGCTCGCGAACCGCTCCTTCAGCTTATCGATGCCCTGCGTCGTGTTCGCAAACTCGCCCGTGCCGGTGTAGAAATCGATCAACTGGCCGACGGTAATCTGCTTGTTCGCCGCGTATTTCCACTGAATGTCCAAAATTTCGCCATTGTGCGTGCCCTTGACGTCCAGATACACCAGCTGGGCGAGCTGCCGCAGCTCGTTCTCGCTCAGCCCGCCGCTCATTCGGACGCTCCCGTCCGCTGCGCGCCCTGCTGCCTCTCCCCTTGCCAGCGGTCGAAATCCGCTTGGAATTGCGCCTTCGTCGCATCCACCCGGCCATCCTCATAAATTTTGAACCCGGAGATTGTCAGCACGTTCAGCGTGCCGTCATTCTCCTGCTCGTCGCTCAGCAGCAGACCGACGGCCTTCGTTTCCTTAGCCAGCTCATCGAATTTCGCATACGCTTCCGGCGTTAGATAGCTAATGTAGACGCTGCTGCGGAAATAGCCCTTCTCCTTCAGCTCCTCGGCGAATTGTCCATAGCGGGCGATCTCTTCCTCCGCGTTCAGGTCGCCCTTCCCGTCGATGTACGCGCTGCCGTCGAGGTACACGCTGACGATCTGCCAGTTGTTCGGATACCGCTTAATGAAGTCCGCGTAGGACATCGACGTATCCGCCTCCTCGGGGTAGGTCAAGCCCGTGTCGTTCGCCACCTCGATGCGGCTGTCGCCCCAGATTCCCTTGGCCAATTCGCCAATCGGCTCCCGCGCCGCTCGCGCGAGCTTCTCGTTCACATACTTGTCGTACACCTGTTTCAAATCTTTCGTAATCTCCACCGATACCTTGAGGGATGGATCGCCAGCCGGATGGACAACCGCCTTAAGCGTGTTGCTATTCATCGTGCCGAAGCCGCCGCCCAAGCCTTCGACCTCGAACGCTTCGCCGTATTTGGCCTGCAGCGCCTCTTCGATTTTCTTCACGGCCTTCTCGTCCTTCGAATCGCCGCAGCCGATCAAGCCCAGCATCGATACGAGCAGCATGCCGATCACCGCCTTTTTATAGAATTGTTTCATGATAACGCCTCCTTCTGATGAACCATCTTCGCGGGTAAGCCGTACCGCCGTACGGCCGCCGATTAGCGCAGCGCCGCGAGCGACATGGATGCAAGCTTCGCCTCCATCGTCCGGTATTTGTCCAGCGTAAACTTCAAGCCCTTGGCGTAATGCGCCAGCGATTCGGATACCCGCCGCTGCTCGGTCCGTACCGCGTCGCACAGGCTTTGCACCTGCCGAAGCTGAGTCTGCACGTAATATTCGCTATAGCTTCCGCCTACGCCCGACGTGACGCCGGATGCGACGGACAGCGCGCGCCCGGCCAGCTCTGCGAGCCGTTCCTCCTTGCGCTGCAGCGTCCGGTGCAAGTCCTCCAATTGGTCGAGATGGGCCAAAATCGTCGCGCCCCGCGCCACGCCCGAGGCCGCCGCGGCGATCGTGCCGACCGTCTTCGCAAGACCCGCCTTCGCTCGGCCGACGATGCGGTCCTTGAACGACTTCACGCCCGCGACGAACGCGTCCTTCTCCTGCTTGATCGTCGCCTTCACGCTTCGGAACACGTCGCCGATCTTCCGTACCGCGTTGTCCTTGGCTTGGATGATGGCATCCCATTTGGCTTGGACGGCCGTAATCGCGTCGTCGACGAACTTGTCGAAGCTGTCCTTGAGCCTGCTCATAAAGCCGGTTACGGCCTCCTTCACCTGCTTGGCGAGCGATTCGATCTGGTTCTTGATCAGGCCTGCCGCTTCCATGACTTCCGTCGTAATGGCCTTAATCGTCTCGACGCTCTCCTTCCAGAAGGTCGCCATGATTGCCTTGACGTCCGCGATCTTGCCTTCGAGCCACGGAATGATGCCTTCGATCATAGCCCGCAGCGCCGACAACAACTCGAGCACCCGGGTAATCTGGGAGACTACGGCCACCACGGCGCCCGGACCCGGGATCATGGACAGCAGCTTGAGCACATGGCTCTCGTGGAAGCGCCCGTCCATCAGCTTGAAGATTTCTCCGCAGACATACTGCCGCACCACTTCGGGGAGATCCTCGAACTTCGCCGTCAGGTTATGGATCGCCTTTGGTACCGCCGTGCCGCTTTGCACGTCCGACTCGACGAACTCGCCCGTTGCCTCATCGAACGCCAGGTTGAACATTGAATGATGCTCAAACCCGTGCCCTGTCCCCTTCGTCTTGATGTAGACCCCTTCCGAAGGGTTATAGAACAAGGCCGGCACGATGTCCTGCACGTTGCGGATCTCGGTAATCCGGCCAGTCCGGTTCAGCTCGGCGATCCGGTCTGCGTATTCCGTCAGCACGCCGCGGTTGAAGCCCGGGGCGTTGAAGGTCGTGGCCGTAACCAACTGATCCTTCTGCCCTTCCGGCAGGATAAAGGAAGCATACAACGCTAAGTTTCCGCCCAAAGAATGACCCGTCATATAGAGCTTGCCATCGTATTCCGCAAAGTTCTCCAAATAAGCTTCCGCTTCCGCCTGTTGAATGGATTCGTCCGCATAGGAGGTGGAGAGGTTATTCTTCCAGTCGTTCCAATAGAGCGGATTCTCGATCGGCTCGCTGCCCCGGAAGACGGCGACCTTCGGGCCCGGGTCCTTGGTCGTTCCGGTTGTGACAGTCATCGCCACGAAACCGGACTCATCCACTTCGTTATGGGAGACGACGTTGGATATCTGCCACTCCCTATGCGTATCGGTATTCAGATCCTCCAGCGTATCCCTATAGCGCTTAGCCTCTTCCTCGCCAAACCGCTCCTCGAGCCGGTCGATTCCTTGTTGGTCCTTCGTATAATAATCGATAAGGTACCCCAAGCTGAGTTGTTCGTTCTTACCGAAGTACTCGCCTTGTATCTTTAATGCCGTGCCGCTCCCGGTCTCTCCCTTAATGTCCAAGTAGGCGATCTGAGAGAGCTGTCGCAGCTCGTTCTCGGTTAACGTGATCTTATCCGAGTTCTTCGTGTCCGCCGCAATCGTCATGGTCGCGCTCCTCTCGCTTTGGCGCTATTTAATCGCCTCGCGAACGTTCTTCCAAAGCTCGAACTGTTCGTCAAAAGCCGCTTTGTCTTTTGAAGGTCCGCCGTTATCGGCCAGATCGTAGGTAATGCCGGTTACCAAACTAACTTTGCCATCCTTCTCTTTTAAATCGTCGTAATAATTCAACACGCTCGTCTTAGAACGCTCCGCTTCTTCAAACAGACTATAGGCTTCCGGAGTCAAATAATACACGCCAATACTGCTTCGGAGATACTTGCTGGCCGATAATTGTCGAGCCAACCGATCGAACTTCTGAATTTCCGCTTCCTGATTCATTCGACCTTGAGCATCCATATAATCGGCGCTGTTCAGGAACACATAGACCAACTGCCAATTCTCCGGATGAAGCTTTACGAATTCCTCATAGGACATGCTCGTGTCCTTATCATCCGCATCGTTTAACCCCGCATCATTGGTAATCGAGACTTTGCCGTCCGGCCATAGCGCTTTCACGATGTGTTCAATTGGCCCTTTCGCGGCTTGAGCAACCTTGATGTTTACATAGTCGTCATAGACCTGCTTCAAATCCTTCGTAATCTGTACGTTCACTCTCGTATTCGGCGCGTTCTTCGGATAGACGACCGCCTTCAACCTGTTGTTGCTCATCGTGCTGTAGCCGCCGCCCAGCCCCTCTACCACGAACTCCTCGCCGTATTTCGCCTGCAGCGCTTCTTCGATTTTCTCGGCCGCCCGCTTGTCTGTCGACCCACCGCAGCCGAACAGGCCGAGCACGGTTAATAACATTATGATCGTTAACACCGCCTTTCTAGAATGATGGTTCATGGGCTTAATCACGCTCCGGGCTCAAAATGATATTCCTCTCGCTCGCGAGAATCGGAAATGACCGGTTCAATTCGTCTCCCGCACGTCTTTCCAGCGCGCGAATTGTTTGTCAAAAGCTTCCGTGTCCTTAGACATCGCGCCGTTTTCGTCCAGATCGAAAGATATGCCGGTCACAAAATTGACTTTGTCATCCTTCTCTTCCTCATCGTGATAAAAGTTCAGCACGCTGAGTTCCGATCTCTCGGCTTCTTCGAAGCGATTATAGGCATCCGGAGACAAGTAGAAGAAGCCAACATGGCTTCGCAGGTACTTGCTTGCCTTCAAGCGCTCCGCCAATTGGCGAAATTTGCGGATTTCCGCTTCTTGGTTCATGCCGCCTTGCTCATCCACGTAACTCACTGCAGACAAGAAGACTTGCACCAGTTGCCAATTCTCCGGATGCAGCTTCAGAAATTCCTCGTAGGACATGCTCGTGTCCGTCTCGTTCTCGTCGTTCCAGCCCGCGTCATTGCTGACCGTAATCTTAGCGTCTGGCCATATCTCTTTCACCATGGCTTCGATCGGCGGTTTGGCGGCCTCGGCGACCTTGAAATTCACGTAATCGTCGACGACCTGCTTCAAATCCTTGGTAATCTCGGCACTGATCCGCGTATTGGGGGCGCTTTTCAAATAAGCGGTTGCTTTCAGCGTACTATCGTCCGCCGTGCCGAAGCCGCCGCCCAGCCCATCTACCACGAACGCCTCGCCGTACTTCGCCTGCAGCGTGTCTTCGATCTTCTTGACCGCGCGCGCGTCTTTCGACAACCCGCAGCCCGTCAGCCCCAGCAGCGATACCATCAGAACGACGAGCAGCACCGCCTTGTTTGAACTTCGTCCCATGGACTACCCCTCTTCAAGCTCCAGATGAAAATCGAACTCCGGCGTGCGCAGATCATCGATCGCCGGCACGCTCACGTAAGCCTCCAGCTGCGCGCCCATCTCTTCTTCCAACCGATCCATGCGTTCCTCCAGCCACTCGGCGAAATGCTCCAGCGACAGCTGCAAATGGTCGACGAGATTCGTATCGTCTCCATTCGCGAGAATAAGCGCGCTAAAGACGGCCTCCACCCTGGCGTAGACCTGCTCCGTCAGCTGGGCGATCTCGTTCGCGCACGATGCGCTCGCGGCTTCGAGCCGCGCGTCCAGCTCCTCCGGCGGAACCGAACGGAACAGCGCGCCCGCTTCTTCCTTCCACACATGCACCGTACGGTAGACGAGCCGCTCGAACTGCTGCTTGACGGTCTCCAGCCCCAGCGTCGCGCTCACCATCGTGAGCCGCTCCATCATCGTTAGCAGCACGAAGCTCGGCTGATCCTCGGCTTCGCGCTCGATCCCCGCCGCTTCCGCGAAGGCGTCAATCACCAGCTCGGACGCCGGCGTGGATGCTTCGGCTTCGGTTAGCGGATGGAGCCGGCTGAGCAGCGTATAGATCGCGCTAGGCTCGCCCGTCAGAATCTGGCCGTCCGGCCCGAAGCGGAACGGCTCCCCATCTCGCGCTAGCGCTGCATTCGAACCTGATTCGTCGCCCAGGGCTGCCGCGAAACGCACCTCCCCGGCGTGCGCGCCGATCGCTGCCAGCCAGCTGTCTTGCGAGACGTAATGGACGAGCCCGCCGTTCTCGCGATGCTCATCGGTAAGCTTACTCGCAATGCCCGGCGCATCGAAAATAACGCCTTGAACCGCGACGGACGCCGCCGAACCGTTCGCCCTATTCCATTCGGCTTCCGCCGCAGAAGCCGCCGTCATGGCTTGCGCCTCCGAGGAAACCACCGTGTCCGCCGTGGTCAACGCTTGCACCGGCACGTCCGCACCCGCCTGTTCGACCGACTCGGCCGTCATCGCCGCATAAGCCGCCAGCGCCCCGCCGATTCCGCGTCCGGTGACGCGGTAGCTTCCCATGCCCCGGTTCCGACGCAAGAATGCGCTCGCCTCCGCGAGCAGCTTGCTCTCCGCGCCGTACAGCGGCGCCAGCGCTTCCGCTTCGCTGGCCGTCTTATATGTAAAGATAAAGATTCTATCCTCGTATTCATCGTGAAAGGCGTAGGCTTCCGCCGCGCCGAAGGTCATCCGGTCTGCCAAGACAAGCCGGTTCAAGCAGTCATCTGCCAGCAGCGCTTCCGCGTCCCGGTGCGCGGAACCGACATTCGTCGTCTCCGTGGGACCACCCGTCAGCCGCGCCATTATTTCCCTTATACTGCTACCATTCGCGAGACACGCCCGAAATGCGTCCGCCGCGGCGGCCAGCAGCCAATATTGTTTATCCGTCAACGCCAACATGGGTTCCCTCCACCGTTCGTTTAGATGACGATCCTATCCTGGAGTAAATCACAAGGCAGGACGAATAGCCGCCTGCCTTGTGGATGATGCTTATCGGGAGCGCAGTTTCGCTGCCATTTCCTGCTCCGCCTGCTGCTTGATGTTCGCGATTTGAGTCAGGTTCTTGCTGATGTTCTCCACGCATTGAATGAGTTCCTTGAAGCTTGGCATCAGGCCGTCGAATTGCTCGACGAACGCCGTCTGCGATTCGCCCTGCCACCAGCCGCTAACCGCATGAATTTCCTTCTGCAGTTGGTTCACCAGCGTCTGCGCGTTGTTCGCTTTGCTCGAGATGGACTTGGCTACGCCAAGCGCCTGATCCGGATTAAACGTCAAATTGTTGCCCGCCATGGATGTTCACCTCCCTTCATGGAATATGGCTTGCGCTCTCGGCTCCGCACGCAAGCGCAATGCTGTCAGGTAAAGAAGGGCTGCGCCCCTTTGACCCCACTTTTAATGCGACCTCCCCCTTCCCCCTCCGCTGAGGGGAACCAGAGGACTTTGCCCTCTGGACTCCCTATTTCGTGCTGGCACATTGTTCGCGGTCGGCGGGTTGGCAAGAGCTGGGCACGCTATTGTCCTGTCGGACAAGGCTTCAGTGGGTTTTGAATTCATTCCTAAGACATCAGCGGGCGTCTGCATGACTACTTAGGCAACGGGTGGCTTCATCGCGGACGTTTCCCCTTAACCTGACAGTATTGCCCGCAAGCGGACCGCCGCTTACCGCCGCTGCTGTTGCTGCTTCTGCTTCAGCGCTTCTTGGGCCGCGCGCTCCGCGGCGCGCTTCTTCTCGGCCCGCTCCTGCTCGGCGCGCTGCACCTCGCTCGCGACGCGCTCTACGCCGCCGGCGAGCGCCTCGATCTTGCGCGCCAGCGCCGTCAGCTCCTGATTCAGCGACTGCTGCTCGGCGCGGAACGTCTTGGCGGCCGTCCCGGTCCAGAAGCGCTCCGATTGACCGAACGCCGAGCGGATCTGATCCGCTTCCTGCCTGACCTCGGCGGCCAGGCGATCGATGGCTTGCGCGTTTCTCCGTATGTCGGAAGGACTTGCAGACATGGGATCATCCCGCCTTTCGTCGCTATATTGTCGCGCATTTCAGCCCGGTGTACCGGTTCTTGACGACCAGATAGCCGGTGCCGAAATCCGTATGCTTCTCCTGCACGCCGTACGGCACATTCACGGAGAAGAGATTCTGCTCCTTCAAGCGCCCGAGCAGCACGCCGGTCTGTTCCTCGCGGATCGCCTTGCCGAGCGAATCCCAATTCGACGCCAGATCCGACGTGTTGTCCGCCGCGATCACCGCGATCTTCATGCCGCGCTCCTGCTTGACGATGCGCTCGAGCAGCTCGTGCAAGGCGTACATGTCGTTGCCGGTCAGCTCGCTAAGCCGGTCGATGACGAATACAATCTGCTTCCAGCCGGCGACGACGTCCTCGCGGCTGCCGCCGCTCTGCTTGCAGGCAAGCAGCTCGCCGCGCCGCGTATCCAGCAGCTCCTTGATCTCGCCGGTGAAGTCGTACATATCTTCCACGGCGGTCAGGTCGCGTACGCCTGGTTGGCCGAGCAGCTCGTAGATGCCCATCGAACCGGAATCGAGCGCGTACACCGTCAGGTCCGGCTGCTGCTCCCGGAGCGTCTTGATCCAGGAGACGAGCAGCGTGCTCTTGCCGCTCATCGCGTCACCGGCCACCATGACGACCGGCGTCGCCTGCAGATCGAGCACGACCGGCTGCAGGTCGTGACTGCCGAGCGCGATCGCCAGCTCCGTGCGGCCTTGGTTCAGCTCGCGAATGTCGATGCGCGCCGGCATCATCGGAATCGGCGTCGCCCGCCGCGCGCCCGCACCCTCGAACTTGGCGATCAGTGCTTCCGTGCCCCGCTCGCCGAGCTCCGGCAGCGCGGCCTGGAATTCGAGCGGCGGCTTGCCGCGCATGAGACCGCGTCCTGGCATCTTCGCCGGTTCGAGCCCCTCGGTCCGGCCGACGATGCCGTCGTATTCGCTCTTCTCCGTCAGCTGGAACGTCAGCGCCATTTTGAAATTGACGGACAGCTTATACCGGATGAGCGTGGCGTTGGTCGCCGTGGCTACGAGATAGATGCCGTACTTCGCGCCTTCGCGGGCGAGCACGACCAGCTCCGCGTCCATGTCCTCGTACGTCTCGGACAAGGCGAAGTAGTTGTCGATGAGCAGCACGATCGCCGGCAGCTGCCGGCCGCCTTGCCGGTAATCCGCGAAGCCGTCCGCGCCCGCGTCCTCGAACAGCTGCTTGCGCTCCTCCATCGTGCGGCCCATGTAGAGCATGAACTGCGCCATCTTCTCTTCCTGCTCGAGCGTCATGACGCCGCCGACATGCGGCAGCCGCTCCAGCGACTTGAGCGCGTTGCCTCCGAAATCCATGATGTACACGTACGCGTCCTCCGGGGAATACCGGTGGGCCAGCGATAAGCAGAGCGTGCGCAGGAAGACGGTCTTGCCCGTGCCCGGACTGCCGTACACGAACAGATTCCCCTCTTGGACGAAGTCGATCTCCAGCAGCTCCTGCCGCTGTCCGCGCGGATCGTCCAGCAGGCCGACCGGCACGCTCAGCAGCTTCGGCTGCGCCGGCCATCGTCCGTCGGCATAGCCGCCGTCCGCAAGCGGCGCCAGATCGAGCGTCTCCGGCAGCGGCGGCAGCCACGGACCGGCGAGCGGTTCGATGCCCAGCTCTTCCGCCGTCTCGCGAATGTGCCGCACCATCGTATCCAGCTGGGAGGGCAGCTCGTGCTTGACGATCTTCTCCTCCGCCAGCGGGTAGATCTGCTCTTGGCGGCCGTTCCAAGCGACCTTATAGATGCGCTTGGCCCGGTTCTCGCTCTTGCGCAGCGCGCCGTCCGGATCGTAATCCGCGCCGGAGTAGGCGGACTGGAACAGCTCGAACACCTCGTCGTTGCCGACCTGCAGGTAAGCGCACCCCGGCTCCTTGATCATGGCCGCGTCGGGCCGCTTGATGACGTCCCGGCTGTCCTGCTCGTCCTGCACCTTCAAGCTAATTTTGAACTTCGAGTTACTCCAAATTTGGTCGTCGACGACGCCCGCAGGCTTCTGCGTCGCGAGCACGAGATGGACGCCGAGGCTTCGGCCTACGCGCGCGGCGCTGACGAGCTCCTTCATGAACTCCGGCTGGTCCTGCTTCAGCTCCGCGAACTCGTCGGCGATCATGATCAGGTGCGGAATCGGCACCATCGCCCGCCCGTCCTGCCGGCTGTAATACAGCTTCTGGTACTTGTCGATGTTATTCACGCCGAACTCGGAGAAGATCCGCTGGCGGCGCAGCAGCTCGCTCTTGATCGAGAGCAGCGCCCGCGTCGTCTGGTTGCCGCCCAAGTTCGTAATCGTACCCGCCAGATGCGGCAGCCCCTTGAAGGCGTCGGCCATGCCGCCGCCCTTGTAGTCGATCAGCACGAAGCTCACGTCATGCGGGTGAAAATGAACCGCTTGCGAGACGATGATGCTCTGCAGCAGCTCGCTCTTGCCCGAGCCCGTCGTTCCCGCGACCAAGCCATGCGGACCGTGGCCGGTCTCGTGCATGTCGAGGTAGACCGGCTCCCCGCCGGCTCTCGCGCCAATCGGCACGCGCATGCCCATGTATGTCTTGTTCCTGTGCCAGTTGTGCACGAGATGAACCTGCTTCGCCTCGCGCGCCTCCAGCATCTCCAGCAGCGTGACCGAGCGCGGAATCGCGAACGCGGCGGACGTGTTCTTCAGCCGCAGCGGCGCAAGCACGCGGCCCGCCTGATCCAGCTCGAGCGATTCGGCGCTATCCGGGGTGAAGACGATTTTCTCGCCCGTCGCCCGGTTCGCCAGCTCCCCGCTTCTGCCCTGCAGATGAATGACCGTCTTGCAGTTCATCGGCAGGTAAGCCGTATGAAGCGCGGTGAAAATCGTCGAGACGCCGAGCTTCGCGCAGCCATTGTATAAGTAGCGGCCGATCTGCTCGTTCTCCAGCAGCGACGGATCTTCGACGACGAACACGTAATGCGGCAGCACGCTTCCGCCGACGCTCTTCGTCTCCCGCTCCTTCAGAACCGCGTGAAGCTCGCCCAGCGTCTGGCGGGCCGTCGCCTGATTCGCGAGCAGGAAGCGAACATTATAGCCGTCATCCCACACATGCGGAATGAATTTCAGCCACTCCCACTTGCCGACCTTGTCGCCGCTGGTCAAAATAATGAGGCGAACGTCGTCGTAACCGTGGTGAGTGATCGCCTGCAGCAGCATCAGCCGCAGCAGCTCGCTCGTCTTCTCCTCTTCGCCGGCGATGCCGCAAATCTCCGCCTTCATCAGATCGACCGCGATCGGCACGTTCGGGACGCGCTCGAATTCGCGGGCGAGCCGCTGCGGCTCCATGATGAGCGGGTCCGATTCGAGTATGATCGCCTGCTTCGTATAGTTGATCCGCAGCTCCATCGGCGCGCTGCCGACCCCGACCCGCAGCGAGAGGAAGTCGCCGGCGGACGGCGTCTTCTCCCACAGCTTGCTGCTCGTTCCCGCGATGCGACGCACGCATTCGCCGGGTTCGGGATGCATCTCGTTCATCGCCTTGGCCTGCTGCTCCCGGGCGACGCTCAGCTCGCTTCGCGTATCGGTGATGAACTGGAGATACTTCTCCTCCCGCTCCTTCTTCTTGCGCTTGTATTTGCGAATCTGCGAAGCCGCCCCGGCTAGCGAGCCGATGAGGGTCATCACCGTCGTCGCGATCGAGATGAGCATGAAAATCGATTGCGAGGTCATCGCGATCAGCAGCGTAATGACCAGCATGACAGCTGGCGGCACGAGCAGACCGAACCAGGAAATCTCCGGCTTCTCGCTCATCGTCGGCGGGTTCGGCACCTCGACCTCGCCTCTCGGCAGCTCCGGCAGGAACCGGGGCTGCCGGCTAAATTCTGTTTTCATCGCTATACCTGCCTTACAACGTGATTGGCGCCGGTTCTCCGCCGTCCAAGGACAGCTTGCGCCAAGCGCCGCCGTGCATGTAGTAGATGTCGCGGTCCATGATGTGCACATAGTCCGCGCGCTCCCCGCTCATGCGGAAGCTGCTGCCCAGCACCGGATCGTACCGGTAAATATGATTGCCGCTGAGCGCGTTGACGCAGTACAGATAGCGCCCGTCCGTATTGAGGCTCGTCACCGCGATCGTGCGCTCCGCATGGGCTTCGCCATTGCTCCGATCGAGCAGCGCCAGCCTGCTGCCGTTATCCGTATCCCCGTAAGCGAGATAGTCGCCGACCGGCAGCAGGAAGGCGGCCGCCGCCTGCGCAATCAGCTCCGAGCCGGAGCCGTCCCTTGCGCACCGCTTGATGCCTTTCGGCGTCGCATACCAGATCGCGTCTTCCTCTAGGAAGAAGCTTTGCACCTGCTCCCGGATAAGCGGCTCCGCATCGCGCCCTTCGCGGTCGCAGCGGTACAGCCCTTGATCTTCTTCGTCGACGTAATAGATGCCGTCGTCCGCCAGCAGCGGCATGTAGGACGGTCGGTCCAGCAGCAGCTGCTCCCGCCGCTGCGCCAGGTCCATCCGGTACAGCCGGTTGCCGCGATGCTGATCGCTGTAGAGCAGCCGCCCCGCGTCGGCCTGCATGAACCAGAACACGCCCTCGCGCAGCTGCCGCGGCGCATCGCCGAACCGCTCGACGATATACGTGCCGCTGTAGCGTCCCGCGTCGCCGACAATTAACGCATCGCCGACGCTTGCGATTAACCCTCCGTTACTCCGATTGCCGTACATGTCCTCGCTCCTTCTCACACCACCGTTAGCAGCGCGCCGCAGGCGACGCCCTCCTGCTCCAGCGTCCGCTTGTTGTCCAGCACCCGGCCGAGCGGCTCCGCCTGCAGCTTGGCGCTCCCGTCCAGCGGCAGATCCAGCGCCTCGCCCAGCATGCCGAGCAGCTCGCCCAGCGGGACGAATGCCGGCAGCTTCAGCTCGACGCTCGCCCGGCGGCCCGGCGCCAGCGTTACCAGGATGTAATCCTCCATCCGCGCGTCCCTCCTAGTTCTTCACGGAGACCACGAAGCTCCGCTCCGCGATCAGCTTGAACCCGGCGTCCTTGTTCGCGTCCTCCGCCAATTTGAGATACTTCGTCTTGAATTTGTAATCCGACTCGACGGTGACGTCCACCTCGGTCACGGTCTGCCCGCTCGCAAGGTCCTCCTTCGCGTCGAACGCGAGCGCGACCCGAAAATCGTTATACTTGCCGTCGTCCGACCGGAAGATCATCGCGTCCCCGTCCGAGCCCGTCCGGGTCATGTTCATCGCATCCTCGAACGCGATCTCGAAATACGCCTTGAAGCGGCTCTCGTCGATCTTGGCATCCAGCCCGCGCAGCAGCTCGTATTCGAGACTTCGGTCCTTCGCCGCGCGGACCGCGTTGTTCACGGCCGTGCTGACGGTAAGCCGCTCCCGGAACACGTTCGCCAGCTCCGCCAACGGCTCGATGAGGATCGAAGCCAGTATGACCAGCAAGATGCCGATCGCCATATTTCTCACGGTGCGTTCATCCTTATTCGGTGTCGTAGTAATACTCCAAATCCTTATAGTGCTTCAGCCCCGTCGCCGTCAGCGAGAAGGTGACCGGCAGCTCGCGCTCCAGCTTCCTTCCCCACAGCGTGATCGTGAACGGATAGACCGCCTTCACCTCGACCTCTAACGTCTTGCCACGCTGCCGGTACGGCTTGTCGATCTCCGCAGCGTTCTCATAGTACGTCTCGTCGTCGCTGCCGATCGCGTCGTAGCCATCCTCGTTCTTGACGGTAATCTCGATATCCGACGCCTTATCCCGGAAGATCGGCCGCTCTTCCAGCCGCGCCATCGCGTCCTCGTAATGCGATTGCTTGAGGTAGTTGTCGCCCGCGACGACCTGGGTCACGCCGTACGTCTCGGTAATCAGCGTCAAGTACCAGGGGAAGAAGAACGCCATATTCGTCAGGAACACGATGCACACGGAGGTCAGGATCGTAATCAGCACCGCTTTAGCGATTCCCCGCATGAAGCTTCACCTGCCGCCGCTTATTTAATCGTGCTGTCGATGAGCGACATGAATTTGTCCCACACCTGATCGATCCAATCGGCCAGCAAGCCGCCTTTCAATGTCGTGACGACAAACCCGATTAGTACGATTACGGCGACGGTTACCGCGATTTGTTTGACGTTCATGCTTCATTTCCCCCTGGTAGATAATAGATGAGACTCGGATTATTGGAACATTTTCATGGAGTCTAAGATTGTAAATAAGTAGTAGATCACAATGTATACCGCGAGCACGCCGATCAACGTCAGCTGAATGCGTCCGTTGCTGCGCTGCCGCCGCTCCAGCTCCTCCTCGAGCGCCCGGATGCGGAAGCCGTCGATCTCGTTCTTCAAATACTGCATCTGCGACACGTTATCGTAGCCCTTGAGCCGCGTCTCCATAATGTCGCAGAACTTGATGATATAGTGCATCGGCACCCGCTTCTTCAGCTGCTTGAGCGCGAATGCTTCGCCGTAATCCATGTTGTCCAGCATGACGCCCAGCTCCTCCGCGATATCCGGATTGGCGTTCGGGATGTAGTCCTTGATGACGTCCGCCAGATGGATGTTGACCGACTTGGAGTATTGGTAATACACCATGCTGTAGAAGGACGGAAAATCGAGCGAAATGTTCTTGTTCTTCCGGTCGATCGACTTCTCCAGCTCATCCACCGGATACAGCCAGCCGAGCAGGATGAGCAATGCCGAGCCGCAACCGAGGATCAGGTTCACCTTCAGCATGAACAGCGTCAGCAGCAGCGCCCCGCCCGCGTACAGGAACTGCTCCGCGCGAATCTCCTCCGGCTTCTTCGCCAGATCGAGCCGCTCGACGATCTTCGTCAAGCGCATCCGCTCGGCCGGGCTGAGCAGATGCGTCACGTACCTCCGCGCGAATTCGCGCTTGATGCGTCCCCACCGCTCCCGGGCGGCCGCCTGCTTGCGTTCCTTCATATAGAGACGCGAGCGCTTCTTCTGGCTTCGGCTGACCGATTTGAAGTGCGGGTACAGGAAGACTTTCACGAGATAAATAATGGCGGCCATCGCGGCCAGCTTCGATAACGCGATCATCGTTCACCGCTCCCCAAGTTGCCCTGCAGCACCTGCGTGCGGGCGAAGCTCAGACAGACAATGCTGATCAGCACCGTGTTGACGAGCTTGCCCAAGTCGCTCTCCAGCATGAATGCCCGGAAATCCTCGACCGACAGGCCGTACAGGAAGAACAGCACGATAATGCCGGTCTTCATCATGAAGTCGCGGTTCATTTTGCGGAAAATGCGATCCTTCTTGCCGTTGATCTCCCGCAGCACGGCGTTCTCGTCGACGATGTCGAGGAAAATGTCCGCCATCCCCTTGCGCTCGTTGTACTCGAAGACGATCGCCTTCTTCGCGAAATTATCGAACTTAGGGCCGAGCTGCCGGTTCAGCAGTTGGATTGCCTGCTTGAAGGAGTAGCCGTTGTTGTCGCAGTTGTCGATGAACTGCTGGAAGTACGGCCGCAAATTCGCGTGGATGTATTCGTCGCTCTCCATCACCTTCTTGATCGCCACCAGCACGCCTTCGCGGGCGAGCGGACAGATGATGTCCTCCGCGTCCATGATTTGCTCGAGCCGTTCGGCCTTAATGAACCGGGACTGCATGACGAAGAAGGTAAGCAGGCCGACGAAGATCGAGATCGTAATGACGACCGACATCGTCACGCTCTGCATGAAGAACACGATGACGAGCGCGATGAGCACGAAGCCGATGCATAGCATCGACGTGAAGCTCTCCAGCGTGAAAGGCATGTTAAAGTCGAGGATGAGCCCCTCCACCATCCGGTTGTAGCGCGCGTAGATGTTCTCCTTCTGCTTGACGATGCGCTCCTTCTTCACCCGGTCGATGTAACGCTTCGTATTGTAGCGCCCCAGATGCTCGGCCAGCGTATCCAGCAGCTCGAGCGAGGCGCGACCGAGTCCTTGGAAGAAACGGACCTCGAACACCGTGTTGAAGACGAGGAAAGCGGCTAGGCCAAGCAGCAGGCTGAGCAGTACTTCAGTATCCATCGATCGCGTACACCTCTTCTTCGTCCTCGGCCGGGTCCTGAGTGAACAGCTCGAAGCGGCTCTTCTTGATGCCCGCCTTCAGCATGAGCTGCTGAATTTGCGGGGACAGCTTGCCGACGCGCTTGTGCTTGCCGACGATGCGCGCGACCTTGTGGGAGCCGCCCTCCTCTTCGATGACGTCTTCGACCTCGAAGGCATAGATCCGATTAATGATCGGGCTCAGCCCCTCCGAGCCGATGACTTCGGAGATCGACGTCACCTTCCGCGTGCCGTCGGCCAGCTTCTCCTGGAAAATAACGAACTTCACCGCGCTGCAAATGTTGCGAAGCGCCAGCTCCGCCGGCTCGTTCGACACCATCAGGTAGGCGGTCAGGAAGCGGAAGATCGCCTCCTTGTCTCCTTCGGCGTGAAGCGTCGAGAAGAAGTAATGCCCCGTCTGCGCGGCGCGCAGCGCGGTGGCGAATTCGCCCGGCGTCCGCAGCTCGCCCGGACCGATCCAATGCGGCGACTGCCGCATCGCGTTGATGAGCAGGTTCTCCATCGTCGCCGGCGAGGAGTCGTCCTCCTCGGACACCGACTCGTACTGCAGCACGTCGTTGCGAATGCGCCCGTGCTCGCTGCCGTCTTCCCGCTGCTGCAGCCGCATCTCGGATGGATTCTCGATCGTGATGATGCGCGAGAGCGGGTTGATCTCCTTCACCAGAATTTCGTTGAGCGTCGTCTTGCCGCTGCCGGTCGCGCCGACGGTGATCCACGACAGATCGGCCTTCGGGATGAGCGAGAGCAGCTTATACATATTGGCCGTGAACGACTCGTTCTCGACGAACATGCGCGGAGTGATCTGCTTCTTGTTGAATTTGCGGATGACGAAGGCCGGCATGCCGTACGGCGAAATCTCGGCATGGGTCGCGTTCACCCGGTAGCCTTCGATCGTGCGCGCGTTGACCATCGGAATCTTCGGCGTCAAGCGCACTTTCGATACTCCGATCAGCTTGGCGATAATGCGCTCCATATGCTCGCGGTCCGTGAAGTGCTGGTCCCACGCGAGCGACCGCCCGCCGGTCTCGACGAAGATCTGATCCGGCCCGTTCGCCCGGATCTCGTCGATCGCCGGGTCCTCCATCGCCCGCGTGATCGGCCCGTAGTGCGTAATCTCGTCGATGAGCGCGCTCTTCAACCGCATCAGGTCGAAGTACCCGTCGACCGACGGCTTCTGGGAATCGACGAATTCGTTGATGTACGCCTTGGTCATCTCGCGTTTGCGGGCCGGATCGTTCTCGCGCCGGAATGCGTGGGTGGTGACCTTCGTGATGTATTTCTGACACAGCTCGAGCGCTTCCTCGAAGCTGATGGTCGTGTATTTGCTCGTGAGGTCGTCCATATTTTCTTTGTTGATCGTGTGGTGCAGCACCTTCTGCTGCATGTCGCTAATCTTGCTGCGCGTCAGCATGACAGGTTTCAGCCCCCTAGGATTGGCCCGCGAGTTGGCCCGCCAGCCGTGATAGTTCTTTCATGAAATGCTTGTTCAGCAGCGGATTGTCTTTGACGTAGAGCTTGCCTTCGTGCGCCCGCGCGGTCGCATCCTTAACCAGCGGCAGCGCGGCGACGATATTGAAGCCCGTCTCCCGCATGACCTTGTAGTCGAACTCGATGTCCATCAGATTCATCAGGATGACGCTCATGAACTTCGCCGTGCTGATGCCGACGGAGCTGGCGTAATCGAGCAGCTTCACCATATGGTGCGTCGCTTCGATCCGCTCGGCCGCCGTGAAGAACCCGATGTGGCAGAACTTCATCGCGCCGAGGCAGAATTCCAGCGGCGGATTGTTCGGAATATCCAGCAGCACGACGTCGAACATCCCCTTCAGCGTCTGAATGACGCGCTCCAAGTGCTCGAAGTCGAAGTCGTAATACTCCTCCATCAGATCCTGCGGGCTCGGCGAGAGCAGGTACAGCTTATCGTATTTGGTCGCCTGGATCTCTTCGCGGAAGTCGACCTTGTCGCTCTTGAGCACCTTGATCAGGCCGTCGGCCTTCTTCACCGGCTTCACGTCGAGGTATTGATACAGATTCGGATAAAACACCTTCAGATCGACGATGCACGTGTTGAGGCCTTTCTGCGCCAACAGGTAGCCGAGGTTGCTGATCAGCATCGCGTTGTCGACGAAGTCGCACGCCGGCACGAACCCGACCACGCTGTAGATGAGCTCGCCGCCCTGCATCTCCGCGCCGATCCGCTCTTTGGAGGAGATTTTGCGGAAAATGTGGCCGAAGCCTACCGGTTCTCTTCTTCGATCCACGACTCCACCTCTTTCTCCAGCGTCGGCAGTTGATCCAGGATGACGTCGCTGTTCTTGCGGCTTAGGATCGTGATCAGGAAGGACTTGCCCTCCAGCCCTTTGTACCTGGCGTAATTGTTGATCTGCGCGCTCGTCCCCTCCAGCACCAGCGCCCGTGGCTGAATGTTGGCGAGGAAATCCTTGCTCTTCATCACTTCCTGCTTCTTGTCCTCGCTGAGCTTCTGCACTTCCTTGTACACTTCATAGATCGAGTGGCTGTTCGCGTTCAGCATGTCCTTGACGACGATGCTGTCGAAGAGAATCTCGGTTTTCGTTACCGTGGATGACGTGGAAAAGCTGAGGTTGGGGTTGCCGCCGCCCGCCGCTTCCTTCTCGTAGGAAACGCGGATCCGCACGCGGTCGCCCGGGACGAGGATGTCGCCGCCGACTTCAAGGAAGTTATATGGCAGCGTGAGCACTTCGTTCTTCTCGTTCACCTGGTAAAGCCATTCGTTCTTCAGCGGCTTCTCGTCGGCCAGCTGGTCTCGGTAGAGCACGCTGTTCTTGCGCAAGTAGTACTTGGTCAGCTTGCCTTTCACGTCCTCGATGTCCTCCGCGAGCACCATGTCTTCCGTGTACTCGGACTTGATCAAGTTATATCGCTCGATGCTGCCGTCCGTCAGCGGCGCATAGGCCGGCACGCCGCCGCTCGGCTTCACCCGCAGCACCGCTACGACGTCTCTGGCTTCCTTGCTCGCGTTCGTCATAACCATGTACGATACAATGATTACCGCCAAGCTGAATATGACCGCGGCGATTCTCTTGAACAGATGCCGGTTGGGCGTTGCGTTCTTCAAGCTGCTTAAATCCATGGACTTACGTGGCCCCTTCCAGTAATCGCAAAAGTATGGTGCCGTAGGCATGCTCGAAATCCCGGTTCGTATGGACCAGCGGGAGATCGGACTCGATCTGCGCGTCGAACTCCGAGAGATACGGCACATGGCCCGCGACCTTCATCTCGTACGCGAACGAATCCAGCAGGCCCGACGTCATCACGCGGGACACCTGCTCCGGCGCGAAAATTTCGCCGTGGAACCGCGAACGGTCGTTGTATTTCGTAACGACGACCTTGGACTTGGCGTTCAAGTAGCCCCGAGCCTCCGCGTCAAGCGCGACCTCCGCGTTCTTGAGCGTGCTGAGCACGGCGTGGAGATTGTTCGGCACGCACAGCGCGAAGCCGTCGACGTGAATCATCGCCTCTTGGAATCCGCCGAGGATGTCGAGCGGCAGGTCGAGCAGCACGAGATTGAACCGGTGCCGCAGCAGCGACAGCATCCCGATTAGCTTGGCGCCGGTGTAGAACTGATCGACCCGGCGGCGATCCGAGAATTCATACCCGAGGCCGGTCAGCCATAGACCCTCGCGCAGGCTGAACGCCGTCGTCATATAATCCTGCGGCTTCGCCAGCGTCCGGATGAGCGAGGCGTTCATATCCTCGTCCTTGCGCGTTCGCTCGTGGAAGCTGTTGAAATACATGTTCATGCCGCGATAATCCGCGTCCATGTCGACGATCATGACGCTTAGGCCGCGCTTGCTCGCCTCGCTGGCGACATTGACGACCGTGCTCGTCACGCCGCTTCCCCGGTGGCCGGTGACCGCGATGACCCGGCTGATGCCGCGGCTCACGTTGTCCAGCTCGCGGGTGAGCGCGTCGGTCGCCGACCGCTGCACGCCTGCCGCCGGCTGCTTGGGCTTCGACCGCAGCCGATCCAGGAAGGACGGCTTCTTCTCGGGGGCTGGCCCGTTGGATGGGGCAGACTGCGAAGGCAGCTTGGCATCCGGCTGAGCCTCGCGGCTTCTCGCGCCGAAGCCGAGGAATGATGCTGCCGGTTTGCCGCCCAACAGACGTTCGTACCCTTCCCGGTAGACGCGCTCGGGAATCCGGACGAAGCTGGTCTTCAGCACGAGCAGCTCGCTTCCGCGATCGCGCAGCCGCTCGATCGCCGCCATGCGCGCCGGGTCTCTGGTGATGACCAATACCGGGACCGGGCGGCGCTGGCGCGCGGATAACTCGTCCATGAAGCGCGCCAGCGCCTCACCCGATTCCTGGTGGCCGGGCTCGGCGAACGCTTCGTCGGTGATCAACGCCGCGTCGACGACTGCTTGGGTAGTCGTTATGTAAGATAGCGCTTCGGCAAGCCTTAGCGGATCGTCGTTGACGATGTCGGCCGGCTTGGGTTTGCACGCCCATATAAGCCGATGAAGAGCGCCGGAGACTAACAACACCTTCACATGCGTTCATCTCGCAATCTGTATAGAATCATTATGTTTTACATAAATTTACATATTTCGCCATTGGGTATGGCGTTCGAACATCCAGCATCGCATCAGTAAAGGGAAATATCCCCATCTAATTGCGTGACGGTTCCTAGTTTACAACAGCTTCCGCCGCGGGAGTCCTAAAAATCAGCTAAAGAAAGTGTGAGCTTCGGCGTGGGCTATTGTACATGCTGATTATGAAGACTCATGCAGTCATTTCATATTCATCCCAGTTATGTAACATTTTCGTAGGTGATTATATCTAGCGAGTCTCATACTTTCAACAACCATTTTCTTACATACCATGGAAGAAAAGAACGTCAACTACTGCTATTAACCCCGATTCGACATCCTGAAACAGGGGGCGGACGCAAAAAATCCCAGGCGAGATGTTCTCTGGACAATGGAACGAGCGGACATGGCTCTTTCATACGAGGGAATAATTCGGAAAGATTCGGGATCCCAGACCTATTTCACTTCGGCGCGCACTGATCCTTCACACCCTTTTGGGACATGACCATTTTACTCCGTCGAGTAATCGACCCGCCCCAAGCCTCGTTCCCCATGCCTGTTTCTCGCTCTGTTATTCACTGCCTTGCGTACCTCCCGCGGCTCATTCTCCTGCCCTATTGCCGAATGACAAGGGAAGCATTCCCGGCCAACTCAGATTCTACCATCTGTCACATCCAAAACCATAGACATGGAGAATGAAGTGTTCGACAATATTCGATATGCAAAAAGACCCATTTGTTCATTGAATCGCCTTACAAAAATAAAACTTTTGACTTACGCGAAAGAAACCGGGCCCTAGGGCCCGGCTTTCCTAATTCTCCACTCTTCATGTTCATTGCTGTAAGACATGCGCTGCTCAATAAGCCCGTAAGCGTTGCCGCCTCGCGTCCAGCCAGACAGCCCAGACGACCTATCCACCTCGTCCAACGACTGATCGAATCTCGTGCAAGTTACGTTCAATCGCTACAGCGTCATCTGCCCCCCATACCGTGCAAGGAACGCTTCCTTCACCTTGTAATCCGGCATGATGCTTCCGACCAGCCGCCAGAAGGATCGGTCGTGGTTCATATGGAACAGATGGCACAGCTCATGGACGACGACGTAATCGATCACGTCCACGGGCGCCATCGCCAGCCGGTAATTAAAAGCGAGCTTCCTGTCCGAACTGCAGCTGCCCCACTTCGTGACGGACTCCACGATGTCGAAGGACTTCGGCTTGGCCTTCATCCGTGCTTGATAGATCTTGAGCCGCTCGGCGATGACTTGTTTGCAGCTGGCGAAATAGAATTTCTTGAGCTGCAGCCGCAGCTCCTCCTCGGATCGGCCTTCTGTCTCGATCAGCTCGTGTAGCGCGTAATATTTGCCGAGATGAAGGAATTTACCCTCTTCCTCATACTCTCTGATTCTATGATCTTCCTTGGACTTCTCGATGGCCGTCAGCTGTTTGACGATCTGCTCCCCGTGCTGACGCACCGCGCTTACAATCGTCTCGTCGCTCGTACCGTTCGGCGCCTTCACAGTCAGATGGCCGCTGGCCTCGAGCTGCATCGTCAGCTTCTTTCTCGTGCCGTATTGGACATGGATCTCGATCTCATGGTCTTTCAATTGGACTCTCATGGCTAACCTTCCTATATTCATGAATTTCCGAGTATAGAGGACGCAGCAGCATGCTCCCCTCCAGCCAATTGGAATGAAAAAAGGAACTGCCGCGACCATCATCTTCGATGACGTTCAGGACAGCTCCCCGTTCCTTCTCGCTACTCTACTTCCTCCATCATACTCTGAAACGCCCTTACATGCAGCATCCTTGTTGCTAGTTGCTCTTGTGCGCCAATAACTTCAATTTGCAGCGCCAGCTTCATTTCGCGCAAATTATCGCTTAGCACCTCGAAGGCATAGCCCGACGCGTAAAAAGCCGCCCCGATCATGATAAGCATCATCGTCCTGGCGACCGGCATATGCCGCTGCTGGTAAGACAAGAACGCGACGTATACCATTGCGCCCGCCGCGAGTAGTCTGCTCCCGCGGAAGCCGGGTAGCATCCGCTGATCTCGGGGCAAAAAGAAAGACAGCCGAACCATGCGGCTGTCCCTGAATTCCCCTGTTTAGGTATGCGATTTCGGCTAGTCCCTAACCAACACGGCCACGCTCTCCACGTGCACCGTCCACGGGAACATGTCCACCGGCTGCACCTCGGTCGTCCGGTAGCCGCCGTCCTCGAGGACGCGCAGGTCGCGCGCCAGCGTCGATGGATTGCAGGAGACGTAGACGACGCGCCGCGGCTTCATCGCGAGGATCGTCTCCAGCAGCGCCGGGTCGCAGCCCTTGCGCGGCGGGTCGACGCAGATGACGTCCGGCACGATGCCTTCCTTGCGCCAGCGCGGGATGACGACCTCGGCCGCGCCCGCCTCGAAGTCGGCGTTCGCGATGCCGTTCAGCGCCGCGTTGCGCTTCGCGTCCTCGATCGCCTCCGGCACGATCTCGACGCCGTACACATGGCCAGCCTGGCGCGCCAGGAACAGCGAGATCGTCCCGATGCCGCAGTAGGCGTCGATGACGTTCTCCGTCCCCGTCAGCCCCGCGTACTCCACCGCCTTGCGGTACAGCGCGATCGTCTGCAGCGGATTGACCTGGTAGAACGAACGCGCCGAGATCGCGAAGCGGATGCCGTCCAGCTCGTCATAGATAACGTCGCTGCCCCACAGCGTCTTCGTCTCGTCGCCGAAAATAACGTTCGTCGTCCGCATGTTAATGTTCTGCACGATGCTCGTTACCTTCGGCAGCGCTTCGCGGATGCGGTCGATCCAGCGGTCCAGCTGCGGAATCCGGTAACCGTTCGTGACCAGCACGACCATGACCTCTCCGGTCACGAAGCCGACGCGCGTCATGACATGGCGCAGCAGGCCGCGTCCGGTCTCCTCGTTATATACGGTGATGCCAAGCTCGCGGCCGATCCGCTTCACCTGCGCGACGACCTCGTCATTGCGTTCATGCTGGATGAGGCATGCGTCCATGTCGATGATGCGGTGGCTGCCGCTCGCGTAGAAGCCGCCGATCAGCTGGGACGCCCCCGCCGCGCCGATCGTCTCGGCCGCGACCGGCCCCATGCCCATCGGCACCGACGCTTTGTTGCGGTAGCGCCAAGGCTCGTCCATGCCGACGGTCGGATGGACGACGATGCCTTCGCCTGTGCCCGCGCGCGCCGCGCGCTCGTCACCTTCCGTCCTCTTCGCGCTCGACGCCTCCGCGAAGCTGTCGCCGCCCGCGTCACTTGCCGCTCCTTGAGCCGGTTCACTAGTCGCGCCGCCATCCTTCGCGCCCGCTTTCGGCGCCGCCTCGCCCGCCACGGCCAGCTTCCCGATGCGCACCAGGTTGTCGACGACATGCTGCCGCTTCCAGCGCAGCTGGGCCGCGTAGTCCATATGCTGCAGCTGGCAGCCGCCGCACTGCTTGAAGATCGGGCACGGCGCGTCGACGCGATCCGGGCTTGCGATCTCATGTTCGAGCAGCTTGGCGTAGCCGTACTGCTTCTTCACCTTCAGCACCTTGGCGCGCACGCGCTCGCCGGGCAGCGCTCCTCGTATAAAAAGGGTAAAGCCTTGTTCGCGCCCTACCCCTTCGCCTTCATGCGTCAGACCGACGATATCGACCGTGACGACGTCATTCTTGTTTACCGGTATGCTCATGCCAATCTCCAGTCTCGTATTCGTTAGTCCACTCGCGCCGTACGCCAAGGCCACGCCTGGCGCTAGCCAGCTCGTTACCGCAGCTTATACGTCGATTCTCCCGCCTCGTCCACGAAAATATTCAGATGCCGCGGCAAATTCGTGAATGTACACGGCAGCGTGCCGCCGTATTCGCCATCGAGGTTCAGCTGCACGTAGTCCGGCGTCGTCACCGACAGCTCGCGCGTCTGGAAGTGAATGACGTGCGGATCGTTGAAATGCTCGCCGCGCAGCGCCATCGACGCGATCCGGATAAATTCAGGCAGATTGCACTTGCGCAGCACGACCACGTCGAACAAGCCGTCGTCGAGAATCGCTTCCTGCGC
The DNA here is from genome assembly GCF_042431225.1 of Paenibacillus aurantiacus. NCBI lineage: Bacteria > Bacillati > Bacillota > Bacilli > Caryophanales > Paenibacillaceae > Paenibacillus > Paenibacillus aurantiacus. The sequence continues at coordinate 83,465 of NZ_JBHMDO010000002.1, forward strand.
GAGCTTCTCGAAGCCGCCCACGGAGTTGCTGTTGCAGATGAGGAACATCATGAATTCTTCGTGCAGCTCGCCGATCTCCTCGGCCTTCAAAATCAGCTCGGTCGGCCGCAGACGCGTCATCTTCTCCAGCCCCTTCATATAATAGGCGAGCTGGCCGATCATTGTTTTCAGCTTGCTGGGCACCTCGTACGTCAGCTCGGTCAGCGAGCCGCCTCCCGCGATGTTGATGAAATACCGCGAGTTGGCCTGCCCGACGTCGATCGGCCGCGTGTACTGCTGCGTGATCAAGTCGCAGGCGTATTCCCAATGCTTCGGTATGCCGAGCGCCCGCGCGAAATCGTTCGTCGTTCCCAGCGGCAGAATGCCGAGCGGCGGACGGTTCTCCTTCTGCGCCAAGCCGTTGATGACCTCGTACAGCGTGCCGTCGCCGCCGGCGGCGATGATCATGTCGAAGCCGCGGTCCGCCGCTTCGGCCGCCGCGATCGTCGCGTCGCCCTCGCTCTCCGTCGCATGGCAGCTCGTCTCGATCCCGCCGCGCTCGAGCTTCTGCAGGATATCCGGCAGCCGCCGCTTCATCTCTTCCCGTCCCGAGGTCGGGTTATAAATCAATCTTGCCCGTTTAATCTCCATCCTTGGCACCTCCGGCACCCTTACCTTACAAGATAACATCCAATGTTCTCTATATTACGCTTATTCCGCGGCAGTCTCAAGCGAGGTACGTCCGCCCTCGTTATTACCCGCTTCTCTTATAAAATATGTTCGCTCGCCCCGTTCAGATACGGCTCGATCTGCGATTCCATCCAGCGCAAAATACCGGGATTCGGCAGCATCGGCCGACCGTTGTAACGGTACGACAACCCCTGCAGCCGCTCCGGAACCAACTTCCGCGTAAAGTACCCGTCGCTCAAGAAGAGCGGCACGACGATAACGGCCAGCTCCGGCCGCTCCTGCTGCATCGCCGCAAGCCTCTCCGCCGCCTGATCCGGAAGCAGCATCGCATAGGCAGCCTCGGCGAAGCCGCCGAGCGTCTTCATCTGCTCCGCCAATTGCAACAATCCGCTGCGCCAGCGGTCGTGGAAGATCGCCTCCTTGGCGCCGTGCGCCACGAGCAGCAGCGCTTCCCGCTCCGGCGTCTCGGACAGCTCGCGGATATTCGCCAGCAGCAGACCCGCGATCTCCGCCTGGCCGTCGATCGGCGTGCCGAAGCGCACGCGCGTAGAGGGATTTAAGCGGAAGCGTCCCAGCTCCCCTTCGCGCCCGGGCGAGACGGGCGGCACGCCGAAGCCTTGGGCGATATCGTCCACATGCGTGCTTCCGGACGACACAAAGAGCGGAAGGACGTAGAGTTCCGTTACGCCTTCCGCTTCTAGTCGGTCTATGCCGTCTTGGATGAGACGGCCTTCTACGATCTCCAAGAACGCCGATACGATCGGCGTCCGCTCTTGCCCCCGCTCTTCGGGAGCGGCGGCGTTCCGGTCTTCGGCGCGCGCCGCCTTATCCAGCAACGCAAGCGACAACGCGGAAGCCACGCCGGCCACCGCTTCGTCGATGAGCCTGACCCAGCTTTCGTCGCGCGAACCATGGCTAATGACGAGAATGCCCCGGTCTCCCATGATTAACGCCCCGCGCGCTCCAGCGCCATTTTGTACCCGTCGTTGCCGTAGTTCAGGCAGCGCTTCACGCGCGAGATCGTCGCCGTGCTCGCACCCGTCTCGGCTTCGATCTGGTTGTACGTGCAGCCTTTGCCCAGCATGCGCGCCACCTCGAGCCGTTGGGAGAGGGATTGAATCTCGTTCACCGTGCAAAGATCATCAAAGAAAATATAGCATTCTTCCACCGATTTGAGCGTTAAGACCGCTTCGAATAATTGGTCGATCGTTTTATCGTTCAGCTTCTTCAGCTGCATGAATGGTCACATCCCTATAAGAACTATGCAATTAATTGTATTCTCTTTCCCCACACTTTTCAAGCATTACAGTATTCACGCTTTACAGAACAGCAGAACTACAGCGCCCATTGTTTCGCGCTGCGGGCGCGTTGCATTCGCTTGCATCGGCACGCTTCAGCCTATAAGGGTATAGGCTATGCTTATGAAGATATGCCGCTCCTGCTGCGCTCGCACAAGGCAAACGCGGAAATTTCTCCGCCGCACCCGGGCATTCGTCCAGACCGGATAGACCTTTATCCCATAGACTAACAGCAAAACGTGAAAAAGGTTGTGATCCGCGTGAAATACCGTAACGACCCTTCCGTCAGCGGCTTCCAGCAACCGTTCGGCGGCCAAAGTCCCTATCCGGGCATTAGCGATCCGTTCCTTCAGGCGCCCGGACTCGGAGGTCCGCCGACGCCGTTCAGCCCGTCGCTCGAGACCAATATTCCGCCAATCGCGGTTAAGCCGGCCGATGCTGCCATTCCGGCCGAAGCCGTATCCGAAGCGCTTGAATCTGCCACGCCGGCCGCTACCAAAGCGAGCGGCTTCTCGCTCGCCAGCCTCGGCGGCAACATCAAGGATCTTCAAGGACTTGTCGACCGCATGGGCGGTCTCGACGGGATTCTGAGCACGGTACAGAAGGTGCAGAAGGTCGTCTCCAGCGTGCAGCAGATGGCGCCGCTCATTAAAGTGCTCGCCGGCTCGATCGGCAAGAAAGGCGCCGCGGCGACGACCGCCACGCTCGACGAGGAAGCCTTCGAAACTGCCACGCCGAAACGCAAGAAGTCCCGCAAGCGCGCCCGCGGCAAAAGCAAACCGCTCGCTGGCGGCGGTCCGCGCCCGCGTCCGCGCCGGTAATAGCGCCGCTTGCCGAAGGGCGCAAGCTCGCCGCGGCCCGGCGCGCCCTTCCGCTGCCGGCAGCCCCCGGACCGCACACAACGAAGACCGGAGCAGCGCCCTGCCTAGGGCGGCTCCGGTCTCTCTTTGACTCTCCCTATCATCCGCTATCTGCCAACAAAATGCAAGACGTCTCCCGATCGATTCTGTGACAATTCCGCCGCAGCCCGCCTCCCCGGCGCTTGGCGTCAAGCCCGCTGTCTACCTGGCGCGCCACCGGCGGCTGAGCGGCAGCCTCGTCTTCATCTCGATAGCCCTGGTGGCGGTATATTCCTGCTCCACCCGTCTGAAGATGCGTTCCTGCCAGCCCTGATACATATAGATCACGATCGACGTGCCGAACATGAGGGCCAATACTTGGACGTTGTTCAGCGCCACCGTGTACCGCCGCCCTAAATGAAACAGCCGCATGCATGCGATTGGCGCAACAAAAAAACGGACCGCCTGCGCGGTCCGCTCTGATCTTACATAAAGAGAGCCATGATTCTGTATATGAGCGCCGCCAAGATCGCCGTGATCGGGATCGTAATGACCCACGCGATGACGATTTTGCCTGCGAGCCCCCACTTCACAGCCGAGAAGCGCTTCGCGCTGCCCACGCCGAGAATGGCGGACGTAATGACGTGCGTCGTGCTGACCGGCAGATGCGTCAGCGTTGCCGTCATGATGACGGATGCGGACGTAATGTCGGCCGCGAAGCCGTTGATCGGCTCGATCTTGAATATCTTCGTGCCCATCGTCTTGATGATCTTCCAGCCGCCGACCGAGGTACCGAGCGCCATCGCCGTCGCCGCGGACAATTTGACCCAGAACGGAACGTCCAGGTTGTCCTGCAGGCCGGCCGCCACGAGCGCGAACGTGATAATGCCCATCGCCTTCTGCGCGTCGTTCGTGCCGTGCGTGAATGATTGGAATGCCGCCGTCAAAATCTGTCCGGTGCGGAAACCTTTGTTGATCTGATGCGGACTGGATTTGGCGAAGATCAGCTTCAATATCCACATGACGACGAAACCGATCGTAAAGGCGATAAGCGGCGACGCGATAAGTGCGATAACGATGTCTTTGAAGCCGCTGGCGTTAATGCCCCCGAACCCTTCCGCACTGACGACCGCGCCCGCCAGGGAGCCGATCAACGCATGCGAGGAAGACGACGGGATGCCGAACCACCAGGTCAGCAGATTCCACGCTATCGCGGCGATGAGCGTCGCGATGACGATTTGCACGCCGTTATTCAGCGTGGCCGGGTCGGCGACGGAGCCGCCGATCTTCTTCGCGACGCCGGTGAAGAGCATCGCCCCCGTAAAGTTCATCACAGACGCGATGATGATTGCCAGGCGCGGAGACAGCGCCCGCGTCGATACGCTGGTGGCGATCGCGTTGGCCGTATCGTGGAAGCCGTTGATGAAGTCGAACGCCAACGCCAAAAAGATAACAATGCCTACTAAAATATAAATACTATCCATGGCCGTGGTCCACCTGCTCCTTAGCTGTTACGCATAATGATTGTTTCGAGTGTGTTGGCCACGTCTTCACAGTAGTCGGTCGTTTGCTCTAGACGCTCGTAGATCTCTTTGCGCTTGATCAGCTCGATCGGATCCGTCACTTTCGCAAAGAGGCTCTTGATGGAGACGCGCAGAATGTCATCCGCTTGATTCTCCAGCTCGTTAATCGCGATCGAAGGTTCGCGGATCGCCAGCAGCTTCTTCTCGGTCAGCAGGTAGATCGCTTTCTTGATCTGCTGCGCGCTGCGGAGCAGATTATCTGCGAACAACGTGATGTACTCGTCGTGCTCGGTAATATGGTACATCTCGAAGCGCGACGCGCAAGCCTCGATGCCGTCGAGCACATCGTCGAGCGACGTCGTCAGCGCCATGATATCTTCGCGTTCGATCGGCGTGATGAATGTCTTGTTGAGCTCCGTCAAAATCGTATGTACATGACGATCGCATGCACTTTCGTATTCTTTCATCGTTTTCGCGAAATTGGTGACGTCCTTGATGTTCGAGACGTTCTTGGCGAAATATTCGACGGCTTCGAGCAGTACGTCTGCCATCGCTTCAAGCGTGATGAAAAACACGTCTTTTTTCTTAAACATGATTATCCCCTTCGCATCGTGCAGTTTACGTTGCCTGTTCTATTGCAGACCATAAGACCGACAATATCTTAACATAGTTTACTACCCATTTGTTAAGGCATTGTAAAGGAATTATGACATTTTTTAATTTCTTTCATTTTTTAAGTAACTCTTCAGCTTCACGCATCCGCTGCCGGCCGCTCCCCTATTGTTTTCCTCCCGCGCTGATTTTAACCGCGACGCGACGAAGATCGCGGCCAAACGCGGTCGGGTCCGCATAAGGAAAAGCCGATCCGCGGGACGCGGACCGGCTTGAGGCGCGCGGTTCCTCAGCTAATCGTGAAGTGCGAAGCGAAATCCGGCGAATTCGGAACGACGTGGTAGAACGTGCGGCCCGGAACAAGCGGCAGCTCGCTGCCGTCCTTCATGATCCGGATGACGCCGTCGACCCCTCGCTCCCACTGGGCATCCACGGCAAGCCCTTTCTGAATCAGCTTGGCCGGTCCGCCGGATTCCATATCCACTTCCAGACGTCCGACGTCGTCGAGTACCTTGTGGGCAGTCCCCATTAGCACGAGGTTCGTCGCCTTGAGCTGTTCCTTGGTCGTTAAATCCGTATGCGGCTTGCCATTGATCGAACGGGCATACAAGCCGGTTGCCGCGTCGTACGCGTAGGAGACCCGGTAGGATTTCAGCATGAAGGAGATGTCTACCTTCGTCGCCGCGCTTCCGCCCGTCGTGCCGCCTGCCTCCGAGAACGGATGAATCGGCGCCAGCACGTCGGTCGCATACGCCTTCTTCAGCGCGCCCGCGCGGATTTTCTCCAAATTGGAGTACAGATTATGCGGCGCCTTGCGGAAGGATTCCCGCCAGAAGTAGCTGCCCGCGTTCGTGATCTCGTCCAGATGCTCCTTATGCTGTCTCTGCAAAATCGCGTATGCGTCGGGTGAACCGCCCGCATGGACGAGCACCCCGCCGTACGATTCGCCAAGCTCGATCAAATACGGGCGGATGCTGCGAATCGGGCCAATCGGGTCCTTGAACTCGTCGCTTTGGAAGATCGCGACCAGCCGTGTTATGCCGCCTTCGGCCAGCACTTCCCAGATGACGTCGGCATGGGGCAGTCCGGACTGCGGACGGGCTTTGCCCATGTTATTGATCATAACCGCGATCGGACGCGCGGTTACCTCGCGGTCGGCAGGCAATCCGGTTAAAGGCGCGATGTAACCAGACGTCTCGGCTTCCGCCTCCGGAATCGTCGTGTCTGGCTGCGACTCGTTCCCGGCAATGTCCGACTGCGACTGCTGCTGCGGCAGCGAGTCCAATCCCTTCTCTTCGGAACAGCCGGCGATGAGGGCAAGCGCGAACGCGCCGATCGTCATCCAGCGCAGCGGATGGCGCCGCGCGCCGATTGTAAACATGTTGGACAGAAGAGATCCTCCTTCTTCGGCCTTGTTCGCCTGGCAAGATATAGAATACCCCTATTAAACCATAGGCAGACCAGGTTGTCTTCTTTTGCGGCGGATTTCTAAGAGGCAGCGGCTTTTCGCATCTCATTCGCCCCGTTAATTGTTACCGCGATTAATCGCTGCCGCCCTATACGCATACTGAACGTAACTCTCGCTTGCGAAGAAGAAAGGACGTGAACGTATGGCCGCACTCGTGGATTTCGTGACCGCGCACTGGCTTTCGGTCTCGCTGGTCGTTCTCGCCGGCCTGGCCATCGCCTTCATTGCGGTGAATCGTAAGGCGCTGTTCTATAAAGAATAGCCATCGCAGCGGAAAAACGCATCTTCCCGTGCCATGGCAGCATGCCGTATTACGCAACGCCAGAAATTGCGGATCGCCCCTAGTCGATATCCGTCATCAAGCCTGGAGCCAAGGCTAGCCCTTCGTTAGAACGCGTCCATCCTTTCTTCGGCCGGGCGCGCTTCCATGAGCGGCATCCGGAGCGTGACCGTCGTCCCCTCGCCGGGGGCGCTGGCCAGCTCGAGCACGCCGCCGTGCAGTTCGATGATCTCGTTGCAGATCGCAAGACCAAGTCCGCTGCCCGCGCGCTGGCTTTCACCTTTGTAGAACTTCTCCGTGACATGCGGCAGATCATCCGCCGAGATGCCCACCCCCGAATCTACGATCCGAATGACGGCCTGCTGCTTCTCGCGCACCACCGTTATCGAGACGGTACCCCCTTTGGAGGTGAACTTCAGCGCATTATCCAGCACGTTGATCATCACCTGCTTCAGCCGATTAGCATCCGCCAGGACCAGCAAGGGGCCGTCCGACCCGTAATCCGCCGACAGCTGAACGCTCTCCCGCTGCGCCCTCGCCACGAATTGGCGCACCGTCTCGCGCACAGGGGCCAGCATATCGAGCGGCTCGGGATGCAGCACGATGCTTTTGGCGTACAGCTTCGAGAAGTCGAGCAAATCTTCCACGAGCCCGGACAACCGCTCCGTCTCCCGGTCGATGATCGCAAGCCCCATCCGCACTTCCTCCACATCGGTCGGATCGCCGGATACGAGCGTTTCGCTCCAGCCTTTGATCGACGTGAGCGGCGTGCGCAGTTCGTGCGAGATGGATGAGATGAAATCGTTCTTCAGCTTCTCTCTTCTCGTAATCTCGGCCGCCATCGTATTGAGCGTATCGGCGAGCCGCCCGATCTCGTCCCGGTTCTGGATTTTGGCCCGCTTCGTCCAGTCTCCCTCGGCCATTTGCTCCGCGACTTTGGTCAAATTGCGAATCGGTCTTGCGATTAGATTGGCCATCAGAACGCTCATCCCGAAGAACAGCAGCACCACGACGAGCGCTCCGATAATCGTGACGAGAATCATGTTGCGGACGATGTCGTCAATCCCCTTCAGCGAAGAGGTATAGCGAAATAGCGCGACCACCCGCTGATCCCGCATGAGCGGCATCGAAACGGCGGCGACGCGTTCATTCGTCACCGGATCGCGCCCGCGCCAGACGCCGCGCTCTCCGCTAAGCGCCTGCTCGACGTCGGGGGTCGCCAGCATTTGCCCTTCACCCGGCATCCCGTCGCTGTCCACCACCAGCGCGCCTACATTGTCGAGCAGCTGCAAGCGGGACTTGCCCTCGGTCATGTTCTGCAGCATATAGCGCGCGACGACGTTCATTGGGGCCATCGCGAGATTGCGGTTATGGAGCGCCGCTTCCGTCTCCGCCCGCTGCGTGAGGGAGGACGTCGCGCTGCCGTAGTAATAGTTCCATACCAGCGCCGCGAACAAGGAGCCAAGCGTTACGACGACAAGCATGATCAGGATGCCGAAGCTCCACACCATACGCGTCCGGATGCTGTTCATGCGCCGCCCCGGTTAAAGCGGTAGCCGAAGCCCCATAGCGTCTCGATATACACCGGGTGCGACGGATTGTCCTCGATCTTCTGGCGGATGCGGCGAATGTTCACGTCTACGATCTTCAGGTCGCCGATAAAATGCCGGCCCCACACGGCGCTTAAAATATCGTCCCGGCTGAGGCCTTCCCCCTCCCGCTCCATTAGCAGCTTCATGAGCGTCCACTCGGTCGGCGTTAGCACCACTTCCTCGCCGTGCTTCCATAAGCGGCGCTGCGCGGCCGAAAGCCGGAACGGTCCGGCCATCAGCTCATGTCGTCCGTTAGCGGCGGCAGGCGCCGAATGGCTGCCGCTTGCAGCAGGCGGCGCGGCAGGTGCAGCTGAATCACTCAGCCCGGTGCCGGCACGCGAATGCCCGAATTCGGCCGCGCTCAGCCCCGCTGACGGCTCGCGCGGTATGGCGGCGGAATTCGGATCGGCTGCCCAGGCTGCGGATGCGTTGAGCGGCGAATCGCTCGCACCGCTACCTTGGCTGGCGGGGTCCATTCGCAGTCCTGGCGCCTCGCCCGTCGTACCGTATGGGGTGGGACCGCCCGCTTCCCGGATCCCGGGCTGCCCGCTCGCGCCGAACGGTGCAGACGGCTCACTTGCCGGGCCGTTCATCGTTTCGCTAGCTGCCGCCGATTCGCCGGCATCCGTCCCGCCGCTCGCCGCGCCTGTTGGACCCGGCTGCTCCGTCCACGACAAGCCGCCCGGCATCATACGGCGATGCAGCGCGCCCAGCCGCGCGATGAGCTCGCCCGGACTGAACGGCTTCTGCACATAGTCATCCGCGCCCAATTCGAGCCCCCGGATTTTATCCTCTTCCTGCGATTTGGCTGTTAGCATAATGATGCCCATCCGCGGGAACCGGCGCCGCAGCCGCTCGCACACTTCGAACCCGCTGATCGTCGGCAGCATGACGTCCAAGAGCGCCGCGTCGAACGGCGGATCCGCCGCTTCGGCCAGCGCCAGCGCCGTCTCTCCGTCTTCTGCTTCGGTCACTTCCATGCCGTTGCGTTTCAAGTTGATGCGGACGAACCCGCGAATCGCTTCCTCGTCTTCCAACAGCAATATCCGCATTGCGTCGTACCCTCCTGCTTCTGCTTTGCTTGCACGCGTCAGCCGTTTAATGATCGGGAATCAAATCGAACTGCTTCGCCAGCTCTTCCGCGCTCAGTTGCATCGCTTCGAACCGTTCCCGTGTTTCGTCCTCCCATGCTTTCGGCGCTTCCCGCTGCAAGACGGCATACACCATTCCCGCCGATTTCGTCAGCACCTCGATAGCCCCGCCCTCCGTCTTCCACTGCTGTTCCAGGGCGTCCCATTGCTTGAGCGGTACCGCGTAAAGCCAGAACATTGGCGCTCTGCGCTTCGTCTTGGCCTCGTAATATTCGAAGGCCGTTCCATCGATAACGCCGCCCGTCTCGAGCTTTTGTTCCAAGCGGCTGACCGTCACTTGACCATACCAGCTCTCCGGAAAACGCAGCGCATACCCTTGGGCATAATCCGCATACCGCCGCTGAACCACGTCAAACGTCCGGTCGCCGTCCCACTGGCGACGCTCTTCCACCCACAGCGTCTCGGCATAGGATCGGTCATCCGGCTGCCCCGGCGCTTCCACCAGCGTCTCGATGTCCAAAATGCCGTCGCCGTTCCCGTCGCCGCTGAACGTCGAAGAAGCGTTCCACTGCTCCTCCTCCCGTCCGGTCACCGGCGGATACACGCGCATCAGCCGTCCATTCGTCCATGCCAACACGTTCGTCAGCGAGGAATGGGCGCCAATGCCGCCGTCCATGATGACGCCATAGCGCCCCGCGGCGATTTGACCGACGGCCAGGTTGTAATACCCGTCGACCGTCCCGTCGATTGGCGCCGCCAGCTCGTCCTTCACTTTCCCCTCGGACACCCGGTACAGATGCAGCGATGCCGTCATCTGCTCGCGCTCATGCTGGATGACCACGAGCTCGGCCGTTCCATTACCGTCCATATCGCCCAGCTTCGCCTGCTCGTACGTCAGCTCCGCCAGCGGCACTGGCGGCGACTGCAGGAGATCCGCGTCCGCGTCAATGGTATAGATGAAGAGCCGGTGCTGCGGCTCGTCGTATTCGTTCCAGCCGACGACCATCTCGGGGCGGCCGTCGTCGTCCAGGTCGTCCACCGCAAGCCAATCGACGCCGTACCCGGTCGACTCCGCCAGCGTGAACCATTTGTGCCAGCCCTGCCTTCCGCCGCTCGTCCCCGAACGCATGACCATGACCTGCTCGACATCCAGGTCGGTCACGTACGTGACGATCGCTTCTTTGTGCCCGTCGCCGTCGACATCCGCTTTGCGTACGGCGGCCAAGCTGGTCTGATCCGGAAGCGTCAGCTTCGCCCTTGGCGGCAGCGCCACCCGGATCGCCTGAGCCAACTCGGCATTCCCGTTCTCCGTCTGCGGAACCGCCAGCAAATCCGAGGGGGCCATCGTATATTGGCAGCCCGCTGTCGTCAGCAGCGCCGACGCGGCGAGCAGTGTCAGCAATGGGCGGCGTATTTGCATAGGCGGCATATGTGGCCTCCTTTCTCCTCCTTTGATGAGGGAAAATCGCTCCCCCCACCCCCTCCGCTCAATGCTGTCAGGTTAAGAAGGGCTCCGCCCCTTTGACCCCGCTTTTGTTGCCCCTCGCCCCTTCCCCCTCCGCCGAGGGGAACCAGAGGACTTCGCCCTCTGGACTCCCTTCTTCGTGCAGCCACTATGGCTCGCGGTCGGCGGTTTGACTTGAGCAGGGCACGCTTTTGTCCTGTCGGACAAAGCTTCAGCGGGTCTTGAAGGCCATCCTAAGACATTATGGCTTCACCGGTCGTTTTTTCCTTAACCTAACAGCATTGCCCCTCCGCTGAGGGGGCTCCGAGGGCTCTACCCTCTGGACACCCGGTTTCGTGCTGGCTCGTTTGTTCGCGGTCGGCGGGTTGCTTCGAGTTGGCACGCTTTTGTCCTGGCGGACAAAGCTCATAATCGGCGTCTTTACGAGACGTTGGTTGGCGGTTATTCCTGTGCTTGATGTTCTATTAGTGGTTGGACTCGCGTTGCGACTGGGCCGCAAGGCTTACGCCTCCCTAACCTCTCAAACCGAACTTTCCAGCCCCCGCAGTTTACTTCGTCACTTCCTACTTTAACCCATTTTCTTCGAGTGCGCTTGCGCGGCTTTTTTATTTTGCGCCTTGGCGGCGAGCAACTCGTCGACCGTGACGAAGGTGTAGCCTTTCGCGCGCAAGTCTTCAATAATGAGCGGGAGCAGCTTGACCGTGTTGCGCAAATGTTTGCTGCCGAACGAATGCATCAGCACGATGCCGCCAGGGCGGGCGTTCTTGTTCACGTTGCTGCGCATGGCCGTCACGGTGGCGCCGTCCCAATCCTTCGTGTCTACCGTCCAGCCGACGAGCTCGCGCCGGTTGTCGCTCACGATCGATTTGAGCAGATCAGACACCGATCCGTACGGCGCGCGCACGAGATGCGGCACGAATCCGACCGCATGCTGGAACAAGGCATCCGTTGTTTTAATTTCCTGTATAATCTCATTCTCGTTCAGTTTGGCCAAATTGGCATGATGATACGTATGATTGCCGATACCATGCCCGTCCGCGACGATTTGTTTCACCATGTCCGGGTATTTCTTCACCTGCGTGCCAACCATGAAGAACGTCGCCTTGACGTCGCTCTCCTTCAAAACCTCCAATAGGTCAGGCGTATAGCGATGATCCGGACCATCGTCGAACGTGAGCGCGATGAGTTTATCCCCTTGCTTGGCTGCAAAATGCGCCGTGCCATCCGTCGGATTCTCCAGCTTCACGGGTGGGGTTGCCGCTGCTGCGTCGCCTGACGCCCCGCCAGAGTGCGGGGCATTCGTTGCACCGTTAGGCTCGAACGCCGCCAAGTTCGCGTCCTCCGGCCGCGCTTTGTCAGTGCTCGCGATTCCTTGCGCTGCCCCCGGCTGCCCCCCCTTTGCCGCATCGCCCAGAAGCTCTTCGCTTCTTCCTCCCGCACTGCTGCTGGCCGTTGTCGAATCTCCTTTATTTAGTAGTACCTCGAGCCCCGTCTGCGCGCTGCACCCAGCCGTCATCGCGACCGCAAGCGCCAGCGCCGCCCCTTTTGTCCATCTGCCTTTCCCGCGCCCTGCCATGCCAATCTCCCCATCTCCCACAATAGTTACTCCTATCGTAACGTAGATAGAGAAGAAAGTTGTTACAATCTAGTAACATGGCTCGAAAACCGTCGCCACCCGCAGCGCCGACAATCCCTTACAACCCTTTCCATTCAAATGTGTCGATTCTCCCCTTATTCCCCCATCCTCATCTGCTGCATAGCGCAAAAAAGCGGCCCCTTCCGGAGCCGCCGAACGACCTTACACGTATCGCAAAACTTTGCCGAGATTCCGAACAACACATTCCGAACAAGCACAAGCATTCGAGCGCGCGATCCTAGCGGTAACGCCCCCTACGCAACAGCATCGTTACCACGACCACTGCCGTCAAACCCGCTCCACGCGCATGTACATGCCATCTATGACGCCAGCCTGCTGCAGCGTCAGCTCTGGGTTGACGTCGCTCCAACTATGACCGTATTCGCTGATGGACAGACGCAAGGCCAAATCTGCCTCCACCGGCACATCGTCCCCAAGGCTCGCGACTATAGCAGGACTCAACTGATGAAGCGGCAAATCGGAGGGCAGCTCCAGATCGATCTCCCTGCCCGATGGCATTGCGATGACGGTCACAACCGTATAGTTCATGCCCAATCCCCTCCGATGTTCGAGTTCATGCCGACGTCCGGCTTTCACCATTAAACAACACCCTGCGCAATGGCGTAGTCACTTCTCTTCTACGCGTTCCTACCGTTGATCTACTGCATCGCGGCCAGGCTCACCAGGCACCCCGCATCGGCGCTATCTTATTTAACTTCTATCCCGTCGCATCAGCACAGCGTGCTATCCGAGAATGCGGCCTCGTAACTTTCATAGAACGGATTCCGAGCTGTCGTCCGCACGTCTCCAGGCAGCGCCCATGCGCCGGTCTGGTAGCGCGGCCAGCGGCTTCTTCTCCCCATCCAGCTCCACCTGCCCGATTAGCACGTCCCCCGGTCGATCGCCGGCCAGGGAGTTCGAATACACCGTCTCCTTCGCCCGTTCCATGCTCCGATGCTGCCTATAAGGCGCCATCGTCCTGGCGAAACGCTCCGCCTCCGTCAGCGTGACCTGATCGGGCGTAAAGCGTCCTGCAGGCGCGGTTATCTCCCGCTCGGACGACGACGCCGGCTTGCCGTTCATCATACGCCTTGCGACCGCGCCTCGTTCCGGCCACAAATCGATGACGAGCTTGCACGCCGAAGGCAGCAAATCTCTGCTCGGGGCCGTCATGATCACGCAGATCCCCTCTGGCGCGGAATCGGAGAGCAGCAGCTTGCCGACCTCCGGATGGGCGCTCAAGTCGCATATATTCGGGACGAGACAGACGAATGACGGCAGCGGAACGCCCCCTCTCGCACGATCGCCGCCGGCCGCTCCCCTCCGAAGGCGAAGCTCCGCCAAAAACCGATCCATCGTCTCCTGCCGATACCCTTGCGTCTGAAACAAATACCGGTACTCGCGCTCATCGTCCCAGCTATGCGGCAGCCATCTGAGCCAGCTCCAGGAATCGCTTCGCCGATCATCGAACAATGCCGCCACCTTCACTTCATCCGGCGCATGATGCGTGGCCAGCTGAACAACAAGCGCCCGCAATAAGGCCGCAGCTGCCTGTTCATCTCCGGTAATGCCGATAACCCGAAATTTCGCCACGTCCACCGCGACCGGCATATCCGTCAGTTCGCGATGCTCGGCCGCAAGAGCAGCTGCGGATGCATAGACAACGTCGCCCGCGCGTCCTTCCCGCTTGGGCAAGATGATGTTCAACCGGCTCGGTACCGAGCCAATGCCGGCTCGCAGATGAAGGAAATCCGGGTCGCCCGGTACCCGCTCCCATACGGAGGAGATCCGAATGGCCGCCCGCTCCAAGCATAAAGAAGGCTCCGGATGCGTCTCCTCCAACGCTTCCCGCTCTTCCTGCCGCATAGTCGACATCCGCTCGCGCTCGGATGCCCAGTGCGCTGCAATCTCAGCCGAGCGAACGTTCACCTCCCGCTCATAGGCCTCCAATCGGGTCCGCTGCCGGCGCCCCCCATATCCTGCGATAACGGCAATGATGACAAACGCCGCAAGCCCTACTGCCAAATAGCTGCTCGCGCGATGAGGGATCGGCCCATATAAGCAGGCTGCCAGCGCGGCCGAAGCGAAGCAGACTACCGGCAAATGTACCGTATAGTACTGCAATCTTGGCGGAGCCGACACCCCTGGCGGGCGACGCAGCTCGAAGCACGGTTCGAACGTATCCTTGCGTATTCGCGGCGTTCGCCGATAATAGAAGTAAGACAATTCCTTATTCACCAACTTAACCCAAAAATATAATACTTGTATAATAATGGCTTTTTGTTATTGTTATACTACCATACGCCCGTAGCCCGGAAAACGGACTAACTGCCCGCATTCGCTAAAGATTTATTAAGGATTTTTGGCCTCTGGCGGGATCGAGATCAGCGTGAAGAGGCATCATGTTCATCCGTCCGACGCTAAGGCGAGATCGGCGAGAAGAGAGCATCTTTGCCCTTCGACGCGAAAAAGGCGAGAACGGCCTCAGCCGATCTCGCCTTTCTATTCTTGCAGCTAAAATTGACAACCTGTTAACGCAGCGCTTTGGCCGCAATATCCGTCCGAGCGTGCATCCCTTCGAAATGAACCGCCGACACCGCTTCGTATGCGCGGGCTCTCGCTTCCGCGATATCGCGGCCGAGGCCGACGATGCCGAGCACGCGTCCGCCGCTGGTGACGATCTCGCCGTCCGTCTTCGCTGTGCCCGCATGGAACACGAGCGCGCCTTGCGCTTTCGCCGCATCCAGTCCGGTGATGACCCGGCCTTTCGGATACGACGCCGGATACCCTTCCGATGCCGCGATGACGCATACCGCCGCCTCGTCGCTCCATTCGATCTCCAGCTGATCCAGCCGTCCATTGAGGGAAGCGAGCACGATATCGAGCAGATCCGTCTTGAGGCGAGGCAGTACGACCTGCGTCTCTGGATCGCCCATACGCGCGTTGAATTCGATCGTCTTCACGCCGCTTGACGTCATCATAAGACCCGCGAACAGCACGCCGCGGAATGGACGTCCTTCGCTGACCATCGCTTTGGCCGTCGGCTTGATGATGTTCTCGATCGCGTCCTCCACGAGCGCCGGATCGATGTGCGGCAGCGGCGAGTACGTACCCATCCCGCCGGTATTTGGGCCTTTGTCGCCATCGAACACGGGCTTGTGGTCCTGGGCTGGCACCATTGCGCGCACCGTCTCCCCGTCCACGAACGCCAAGATGGACATTTCCTGACCTTGCAGGAATTCCTCGATGACGACACGGCCGCCGGATTGACCGAATACTTTGTCCACCATCATGTCTTGCAGCGCCTTCTCCGCTTCCTCGATCGAATACGCGACGGTGACGCCTTTGCCGGCCGCGAGGCCGTCGGCCTTCACGACGATTGGCGCGCTTTGCCGACGCAAATACGCCAGCGCCGTTTCGTAATCCGTGAACGTCTCGTATTTTGCCGTCGGAATGTTGTATTTGCGGAGCAGATCTTTCATGAAGATTTTGCTGCCTTCAATCTCTGCGGCGTTCTTGCGCGGTCCGTAGATCGGAATGTTATGCGCCTCGAACGCGTCGACAATGCCGTCCGCGAGCGGATCGTCCGGGCCGACGAACACAAGGTCGATCGCATTGTCCTTCGTATACGTGATCAAATCGTCGAACCGGTTCACCGGAATCGGCGCGCATTCCGCCAACTCGGCGATCCCCGCATTGCCCGGCGCACAGAAAATTCGCTTCACTTTCTCGCTCTTGCTCAGCGCCCACACGATCGCATGCTCGCGGCCGCCGCCGCCGATTACTAATACCCGCATCCGAAACCCTCCCCATTTGTGAAAAAGGAGAAGGAAGCCCGGCGCAGTACCCTCTCGTTCTGCGCCCCATGCTGCCTTCTCGAATTTGTTCGTGTCGCGTGACGGGCCGGTTGCACCCGAGTGGATGATCGGACCCGCCCACGCTTGATTGGCTTGCGCTTATCGCACCTTAACATCCATTGCCCAGCCCACTTTGACTCACCCGGCAGCATCGCCTCCGTTGAACGTATGCGAAGGCGGGAAAGACGCCGGTTGGCCCGCTTTGGTGCTAGAATGCGCTGGGCAGCCGCCTCGGTCTGGAATGGCCGCGTACGAAGCCCGTCGAACGCTCTCGCCAGGTGCTAGTGCTTGAAGT
The DNA here is from genome assembly GCF_042431225.1 of Paenibacillus aurantiacus. Classification (NCBI taxonomy): domain Bacteria; kingdom Bacillati; phylum Bacillota; class Bacilli; order Caryophanales; family Paenibacillaceae; genus Paenibacillus; species Paenibacillus aurantiacus. The sequence goes on from NZ_JBHMDO010000002.1 coordinate 100,090, forward strand.
GGCGCACGCCCGTGAATACCATCGCGATGTTCGCCGCGTTCGCCGCGTCGATCGACTCTTGGTCTTTCACCGAGCCGCCCGGCTGGATGATCGCCGTGATGCCGTGTTTCGCCGCGAGCTCCACCGTGTCGCCCATCGGGAAGAACGCGTCGGAAGCAAGGATCGCGCCATTTGCTTTCTCGCCCGCTTGCTCGATGGCGATACGCGCCGCGCCGACGCGGTTCATTTGACCGGCGCCGACGCCGACCGTCATGTTGTCCGCTGCCAGCAGGATCGCGTTCGACTTGACGTGCTTCACGACTTTCCAGCCGAACAGCAGCTGCTTCAGCTCCTCTTCCGTCGGCTTGCGGTTCGTAACCACCTGCAGGTCGGCATCGGTCAAGCTGTGTACATCGGATTCTTGGACGACCATGCCGCCTTCGACGCTCGTCACGACCCAGTCCTGCTTGCGCTCGCCGGCCGCTTGGAACTCGCCGAGCTTCAGGAGACGAATGTTTTTCTTCTTCGTCAGAATCTCCAGCGCTTCCGGCGTGTAGGCCGGCGCGATGATGATCTCGAGGAAAATCTCGCTCAGCAGCTGCGCCGTATCGGCGTCGATCTCGCGGTTCGCCGCTACGATGCCGCCGAAGATCGAGGTCGGATCGGCTGCGTATGCCTTCTGGTATGCTTCGTGGATCGTTGCGCCGATGCCCACGCCGCATGGGTTCATATGCTTCACGGCCACGACCGCCGGCTCGTTGAATTCCTTCACGATCGCCAGCGCCGCGTTCGCGTCGTTGATGTTATTGTAGGAGAGCTCTTTGCCGTGCAGCTGCTCGGCTGTCGTGATGTTGCCCGCTTCGGCGATCGGCTTGCGGTAGAACGCCGCGCGCTGATGCGGATTCTCGCCATAGCGCAGATCCTGCACTTTCTCATACGTCACGGTATAGCGCTCCGGCAGCGGCTCGCCTTGGAGTTTGGAGAGGTAGTCGCCGATCAGCGCGTCGTAAGCGCCCGTGTGACGGAATACTTTGGCCGCTAGGCGTTTGCGCGTCTCGAGCGTCGTGTCGCCATCGGCTTTCACTTCGTCCAGCACTTGCTCGTAGTCCGCCGCGTCAACGACGACGGTGACGAACGCGTGGTTCTTCGCCGCGGAGCGGAGCATCGTCGGACCGCCGATATCGATGTTCTCGATCGCGTCCTCGTACGTCACGTCCGGCTTGGCGATCGTCGCCGCGAACGGATACAGGTTGACGACGACCAGGTCGATGTAGTCGAGACCGAGGTCCTTCATCGCCTGCTGATGCTCTTCGCTGTCGCGCACCGCGAGCAGCCCGCTATGGACCGCCGGATGCAGCGTCTTCACGCGGCCGTCGAGAATTTCCGGGAAGCCTGTCACGTCCGAGATGCCGATGACCGGCACGCCTTCCTTCTCAAGCAGGCTCGAAGTGCCGCCCGTCGAAATAATTTGAACGCCCAGACCGGAAAGCGCCCGCGCAAACTCCACGATGCCCGTCTTGTCCGACACACTGATCAATGCTCTACGAATTGCCAAAAGAATACCCTCCCAAAAGTTCGGTTCTTATACTCGTTCGTTCCCCCGTTGCGACGCAACTTGCACGACCTCAGGCCGGTTCCTGTGCCAATAGTGCGCTTCAACTCGCTATTGGGCCACCTTCGACCGCTCCATGCGCCAATAGTGCGTTACAACTCACTATTGGGCCACTTTCGAACGCTCAAGCGCCAATAGTGCGTTACAGCTCACTATTGAGCTACTTTTCGAACGCTCAAGCGCCAATAGTGCGTTACAGCTCACTATTGAGCTACTTTCGAACGCTCAAGCGCCAAAAGTGCGTTACAGCTCACTATTGAGCTACTTTTCGAACGCTCAAGCGCCAATAGTGCGTTACAGCTCACTATTGAGCTACTTTTCGAACGCTCAAGCGCCAATTGTGCGTTACAGCTCACTATTGAGCCACTTTCGAACGCTCAAGCGCCAATTGTGGCCTACAACTCACTATTGGGCCACTTTTCGAACGCTCAAGCGCCAATAGTGCGCTACAGCTCACTATTGAGCCACTTTCGAACGCTCAAGCGCCAATTGTGCGCTACAGCTCACTATTGAGCCACTTTTCGAACGCTCAAGCGCCAATAGTGGCCTACAGCTCACTATTGAGCCACTTTTCGAACGCTCAAGCGCCAATAGTGCGCTACAGCTCACTATTGCGCCACATTCGACCGTCCGCTCGCCAATAGTGCGCTTCAACTCACTATCGCGCCACCATCGGCCACCCGCCTTCCAACCTACAACGTCGTCACCGTCACGTGCCGGCCGTCCAGCGTCACCGCGCCTGCGGCGATTCGGCCGACCGTCCACGGGAGCACTTCCTGCTCCGCCGCATGGATGCGGACCGCGAGCGTCTCCTCGGTGTCCCCATCCAGCACTTCGACGACGCGCTGGGCGATGACCGGACCGCTGTCCAGGCCGCCATCGACGTAGTGGACCGTCACGCCGGTCACCTTGACGCCATAGTCGATCGCCTGCTTGATGCCGTTCATGCCCGGGAAAGCCGGCAGCAGCGAAGGATGGATGTTGATCATCCGCCCCGTGTATGGCTCGACCAGCACCGGCGTCAAGATACGCATGTACCCGGCCAGCACGATCAGTTCAATCCCCCCACGCTGCAGTTCGGCCAGAATCTCCCGTTCATACGCTTCCTTCGATTCGTAATCCTTGGCGCGGAACACGAACGTCTCCACGCCTGCCTTGCGCGCGCGCTCCACGACGGGCGCTTGTGGCTTATCACAAACAAGAAGCTCGAGGCTTGCGCCCTCGAGCCGGTCTTGTTGCGCCGCATCGGCGAGTGCTTGAAAATTCGTCCCCTGCCCGGAGGCAAACACGGCGATGCGAAGCTTGCTCATTACACGTCCGCTCCCGTGAAGGTAACGATGCGGCTGCCTTCCGTTACGGTACCGATACGGTAGGCATCTTCGCCGAGTTCCTTCGCGACGCGAACCGCTTCTTCCGCTTGATCCGCCGGCACGACGACGACCATGCCGACGCCCATGTTGAATGTGGTGAACATGTCGCGGTTCGTGATGCTGCCTTTCTCCTGCATGAGCTTGAAGATCGGCTGGATCGGCCACGAGCCGTATTCGATGTCGACGTTGACGCCATCCGGCAGCACGCGCGGGATGTTCTCGATGAAGCCGCCGCCCGTAATGTGCGCCATGCCCTTCACTTGCACGCGATTGATCAGCTCCAGACACGATTTCACGTAAATGCGCGTCGGCTCGATCACGACGTCGCCAAGCTTCTTGCCGTCCAGCTCAGGCAGCGCCTGATCAAGGCTGTAGCCGCTTTGCTCGAGGAGCAGGCGACGCACGAGCGAGTAGCCGTTCGAGTGAATGCCGCTTGACGCGAGACCGATGACCGCATCGCCAGGGGCAATCGTCTTGCCGTCGATGATTTTCTTCTTGTCTACGATGCCGACCGTGAAGCCGGCGATGTCGTACTCGTCCGCATCGTACATGCCCGGCATCTCCGCCGTCTCGCCGCCGATGAGCGCGCAGCCCGACTGCACGCAGCCTTCGGCGATGCCCGCGACGATCGCTTCGATTTTCTCCGGCACCACTTTGCCACAAGCGAGATAGTCGAGGAAGAACAGCGGCTCCGCGCCCTGCACGACGATATCGTTCACGCACATCGCCACCGCGTCGATGCCGATCGTGTCATGCTTGTCCATGGCGAACGCGACTTTCAGCTTCGTGCCGACGCCGTCGGTGCCCGAGACGAGCACCGGCTCCTCGTACTTGTCCTTGTTCAGCCCGAACAATCCGCCGAAACCGCCGAGATCGGTCAGCACTTCGGGACGGAACGTCTTCTTGACGTGCTTCTTCATCCGTTCGACCGCTTCGTTGCCTGCCGCGATATCGACGCCGGCTTGTTTATACGCTTCTGCCACTAACGTTCAACTCCTTAAAAAGTTCGCTTGGTTAACGATTAAAAGGGCTTCCCTTTGTTCCTCCCCCTTCCCCCTCCGCCGCAATGCTGTCAGGTTAAGGAAGTGAGTGGGGTAATAAGTAGTAAAACAGTAAAGTAGGG